>JAYVXL010000690.1:0-4008 GCA_043785185.1 Myxococcales bacterium | reverse complement strand
CTCGCGGCGCGCTTGTTGTCCTTGTCCATGAGCTCCTTGGCCTTTGCGAGGGACTCGTTGGCGAGCTGCAGCTGCAGCTTCGCGTCGGGGACCGCCTGTGCGCCCCCTTCCTGCGCGCGGCCCACGTCCTTCTGGGCGGCGGCGAACTGATCGTTGGGTTGCGGGAAGCTCGACCCGCAGCCAGCGGCGGCCGGTACGGCGAGGGTGACGAGGAGCGCGAGGGGCAGAAGTCGCATGGGCGAGAAGGGTAGATCCATCGGCGCTCGAACGGAACCGCCAAACGCTGCGCGGGCAGCGTTCGGCTGGGAAAACCGGTATAAGGCGCCATGCTCACGCGCGCGCGCTCGCTTCGCTCCTGCTCATGCTCCGGCTCCCTCTCCGTCGCCGCGTTCGCGCTGCTCGCCGCCTGCGCGCCGCCTTTGCCCGCGGAGACGGCTGCCGCGCCCGGCCGGGCGGCGGCCGCGGCCGGCGGCCCCGCGGCCACGGCGGGGCCGAGCGTCGGCAAGCACCCGTTCGGCGTCGACGACATGCTCGCGATGGATCGCATCAGCGACCCCGACGTCTCGCCCGACGGCAAGCACGTCGTCTTCACCGTCGCCACGCCCGACGTCGGCGCGAACAAGATGAGGCGTGACGTCTGGATCGCCGCGGTCGACGGCACCGCCGCGCGCCGCCTCACGAGCGATCCCGCGAGTGATCAGTCCGCGCGCTTCGCGCCGGACGGCAAGAGCGTCCTCTTCATCTCGTCGCGCGGCGACTCCGCGCAGGTCTGGCGGATCGCCGTCGACGGGGGCGAGGCGCAGAAGGTCACCGATCTGCCGGTCGACGTGGACGGCTTCATGCCCTTCCCCGACGGCAAGCGCCTGCTCCTCGCGATGGAGGTCTACCCCGACGCGCCGTCGCTCGACGAGAGCGCGAAGCGCGCCAAGGACAAGGAGAAGGACCCCACGCGCGTGCGCGCGTTCGATTCGCTGCCGTTCCGTCACTGGGACTCGTGGGACGAGGGAAAGAAGAGCCACCTCTTCGTGTGGAGCGAGGGCGCTCTGCCGGTGGATCTCGTCAAGGGCATGCCGGTCGACGCGCCGCCCAAGCCCTTCGGGGGCATGGAGGAGGTCGCGATCTCGAGGGACGGCAAAGAGGTCGTCTTCACGTCGAAGATGGTCGGCCGCGAAGAGGCGTGGTCGACCAACGGCGAGCTCTGGCTCGTCCCCGCCGACGGCAGCGCCAAGCCGCGCGCGCTCACCACGGCGAACCCCGCCGACGACGGGACCCCTGTTTTTTCCCCGGATGGTAGCCACCTCGCGTACCTCGCGCAGGCGCGCCCGGGCTTCGAGTCGGATCGCCGCCGCGTCGTCGTGATGGACTGGAAGACGAAGTCTCCGCGCGTGCTCACCGACGCGTGGGATCGCTCGCCGGGCGATCTCGCGTGGGCCAAAGACGGAAAATCGCTCTTCGCGAGCGCCGATCACCTCGGCCGCCACGCGATCTTCAAAATCGACGCGACGTCGGGCGCGGCCACGCCCATCGTCGACGGCGGCGCAAGCAGCGCGCCCGCGGCGACCGCGCAGGGCAAGCTCGTCTACCTCCACCACAGTCTGCGATCGCCGGTCGAGATCTGGACGGCCGGTACGGACGGCCGCGGCCCCAAGGCGATCACGCACCTGAACGACGCGCGCGTCGCCGGCGTCACGTGGGGCGAGACCGAGCAGTTCACGTTCACCGGCGCGAAGGACGACAAGGTCTACGGCTGGATGGTCAAGCCCGTCGGCCTCGCGCCCGGCGCGAAGGCCCCGGTGGCGTTCCTCATCCACGGCGGCCCGCAGGGCTCGTTCGGCGACGACTTCCACTACCGATGGAACCCTGAAATTTACGCGGCGCACGGCTACGCGACGGTGATGATCGATTTCCACGGCTCGACCGGCTACGGCCAAGCGTTCACCGACGCCATCCGCAACGACTGGGGAGGGGCGCCGTACGAGGACCTGATGAAGGGCCTCGACGCCGCGCTCGCGCGTTACGGGTTCATGGACAAGGACCGCATGGCGGCGCTCGGCGCGTCGTACGGCGGCTACATGATCAACTGGCTCCAAGGCAACACCGACCGCTTCAAGGCGCTCGTCTGCCACGACGGCAACCTCGACGAGGTGATGGCCTACTACGCGACCGAGGAGCTCTGGTTCCCGGAGTGGGAGCACGGCAAGACGCCGTGGGAGAACCCCGAGGGTTACCAGAAGCACAACCCGATCAACCTCGTCTCGCGGTGGAAGACGCCGGAGCTCGTCATCCACGGCGGCAAGGACTTCCGCGTCGTCGACACCGAGGGCATGGCGACGTTCACCGCGCTGCAGCGGCGGGGCATCCCTTCGCGCTTCGTGCACTTCCCCGAGGAGAACCACTGGGTCCTCCGGCCGGCGCACGCGAAGCGCTGGCACCAGGAAGTGCTGTCGTGGATCGACAAGTACACCGCGCAGAAGTGACGGCTGCGG
Source organism: Myxococcales bacterium (assembly GCA_043785185.1). Classification (GTDB taxonomy): domain Bacteria; phylum Myxococcota_A; class Polyangia; order Polyangiales; family Polyangiaceae; genus JANYHK01. Next base: position 1,522 of record JAYVXL010000690.1, on the reverse strand, counting down.
CAGGCCGCGTCAGTAGTTTTTCTTGCAGTTCAGCGTCGAGCCCGGCGGGACCGGGATGCTCTTGTTGAGCGCCGGGTGCTGGTCGTCGGGGACGAACGCGTCCTGATCGGGGCTCAGCGGCGACGCCTCCGTGTCGTCGTTCATCGACTTCTCGACGACGCCCTTCACGAACCAGCACATGTGGATGATCTGCGGCAGCTGCAGGACCTGCCCGGACTTGACCGACTGATCGGCGTCGTAGACGCCGTCGTCGTTCAGGTCCATCTGACCCGTCGACGTGTACGGCCCCTTGAACGTCGCGTCGAAGCCCTCCGGGCCCCGGAGCGCGTACTCGATCTTTCGCACGTTCGCGTCGTCGATGCCGGCGCTGGTGTTCGGCTCGAAGGCCACCATGCTCGAGTCGGTGTTCTCGTCGATGAACCCGCGGTAGTCCGACGGCGCCCAGGTGCCCCGGTGGATCTGGTCCACCTGCCCCTGCAGGTACGGCGTGAAGTTGAAGTACGTCGAGCCGAGGCACGTCGGCAGCGGCGTGTTGGTCTGCAGGTCCTTCCACGAGTAACGGTAGTTCGTGCCGAGCGTGAAGATGGGTTTGCGCACGACGCCCTTGGTCGTGTCCGTCCAGTTGAGGAGCTTGCGCGAATCGACGAGGCGGATGGGGCGGTTCGAGTCGCCCTGCTGGACGATGACCTCCGCGCCCGCCTCCGCGAGCTGCAGCGCGATCAGGTCCTCGCGGAAGTAGCTCTGGCCGCGGTACGGGTATTTCGCCGTTTCGTTGAGGTCGATCCAGAAGCCGACCCAGCGGATCTCGACGACGACCGACGGATCCTCGCTCCGCGCGCCGAGCACGAGCGCGTTGATGCCGGTGATGACCGAAGGGCTCATGTACGAGCCGATGAAGCCGATGCGCTTCGCGCCGGTCTTCTGGACGGCGATCTTGCCGGCGACGTACCACGCGGGCTCGGTGCTCGACGTGTAGATGCCGAGGTTGTTCGTCGGAACGTCCTTCGGGAAATAGTTCGAGCCCGGCTCCTTGTAATAGAGGAATCGGACGTTCGGGTAGTTCGGCGCGATCGCCTCGAGCTCCTTGCCCTGATCGGAGGACGTCGCGACGATGACGTTCGCGTGCTGGTTTTCGACGAGGTCGATGACGGCGGGCGCGACGAGCGGCGGCTGGTTGCCGCCGAAGACCTGCTCCTTCGGCGGGAGGAACTTCACGTACGGGAGCGCCGCGGCGACGTCGAGCAGGCTCCTGTGGTTCGTGAACGTCCAGCCCTCGGTCTCCGACGCCGAGCCGCTGTACATCGCGCCGACGAGGAGCGGCACTTGGCAGAGGCCCTTCGCGCACGACGAGGGCGCGGGGCAGTCGATGTCCGTCGCGCAGTTCTTCGTGCACACGCCGCCGTTGCACGCCGTGGCCTGGCACTGGTCGTTCGACGCGCACGGGCTGCCGACGCCGGGCTTTCCCGCGGGCGGCGCGAGGCACGCCGCGCCGAGCGGGAGCGCGGCGAGGCTGAGCGCGATC
>JAYVXL010000689.1:0-4009 GCA_043785185.1 Myxococcales bacterium | reverse complement strand
AGAAGTTCTCTTGCGGAAAGAGGCTGGCGATTAGGTCCATCATGGGGATTTCAGTTCTTGAGCAGGTCCGCTTCGTCCGACCGCACAGTCCGCTTGATGCGGTAGAGCGAAAGGACGATCGCCAGACCCACCGCCACCTCGGCGGCCTCGGCGGCGATGATGAAGAACGCGAAGAGCTGGCCCGTGAGCGCGGTCGCGTGCAGCCGGTTGAAGGCCACGAGGAGCAGGTTGACCGCGTTCAGCATGATCTCGATGCTCATCAGCGCGACGAGCACGTTGCGGCGGACGAGGAAGCCGATGCCGCCGACCGCGAACAGCACGCTCGCGAGCACCACATAGTTGCCTACGCCGGTCATCGCTCTTCCCCTTTGTGCCTGCCGCGCGCGATGGCGACCGCGCCGACGACGGCGATCATGAGGAGGGCGCTCGAGAGCTCGAACGGAACCACGCCGTGCGAGAAGAGCACCTGCCCGAATTTGTCGATGCTGCCGAAGTCCGCGTCGACCTGCGGCAGCTGCGCCCACTTCGCGCCGCGCACGACGAGGAAGCCGCCGCCCGCGAAGACGAAGGCGAAGAGCGCTCCGCCGACGTAGCGCGCGATCTTGCCGCGCCCGTCCCGCGGCGTCTGCGCGTCCGGGCCGAGGAGCATGATGACGAAGAGGAAGAGCACGACGATCGCGCCCGCGTACACGATGAGCTGGATCGCCGCGAGGAACTGCGCGTGCAGCGAGAGGAAGAGCCCGGCGATGCTCAGGATCATCAGGAGCAGCCCCATCGCGCCGCGAATGGGGTTGGGGTTGGATACGGTCACGAACGCGCCGAGCACGGCCACGAGGCCGCAGAGCGCGAAGTACCAATCACCGACGGTCATGTGCATGGGTCTTCCTTGGCGCCTTTCAGCTCACCGTCAGCCGGGCGTCTTTGCGCGTCTTCTCGCCGCGCACGTATTTCTCGAAGTCCTTGCGATACTTTTTCAAAAACCCCATGGCCGGCATCGCCGTGCCTTCGCCGAAGGCGCAGATGGTGTTGCCCATGATGTTGTTCGCGATGTCGTGGAGCTCGTTCAGCTCCTCCATCGACGATTCGCCGTCGATGATCTTGGTGACGACGCGCTTCAGCCACGCGCTGCCCTCTCGGCACGGCGTGCACTGGCCGCACGACTCGTGGCGGTAGAACTGCATCAGGTTCTCCATCGCGGCGACGGGGCACGTGCCCTCGGCCATGACGGTGACGCAGCACGTGCCGAGCATCGTGCCGGCGGCGCGCATCGTGTCGACGCCGAGCGGGACGTCGAGCACGTTCACGCCGTGGAAGCGGTGCATCGGCGACTTCTCGTCCGGCGCGTGGATCGTCTCCGTCGGGAGCAGCGGCGGCGTCGACGAGCCGCCGGGGATGACGCCGAGGATCGCGCGATCGCCGGTGACGCCGCCGCCGATGTCGTAGATGAGCTCGCGCATCGTGACGCCGACGGCGAGCTCGATGACCTGCGGGTTCTTCACGTGGCCGTTGACGCCGTAGAGGCGGCAGCCGCCGTCCTTGATGTCGTGCAGCGTGCTCTGGCGGCTGAACGCTTCGCAGCCCATCTCGAACGCGGTCGGGACGATCGCGATCGTCTCGAGGTTGTTCACCGTGGTCGGCATGCCGAACGCGCCGGCCTGCGCCGGGAACGGCGGCTTGAGGCGCGGCTCGCCGCGCTTGCCCTCGAGCGAGTTGAGGAGCGCCGTCTCCTCGCCGCAGATGTACGTGCCGCCGCCGGTGTGGACGACGATGTCGATCGGGTAGCCTTTGCCGAATGGCGTGTTGCCGAGGTAACCCTTCGCCTTCGCCTCTTTGATCGCGGCCCAGAGGCGCGCCCTCGAGAGGTGCAGCTCGTCGCGGACGTAGATCCACGCTTTGTTCGCGCCGATGCCGTAGCAGGCGATGATGCAGCCCTCGATCACGGAGTGCGGGTTCTGCTCCATGATCGTGCGGTCTTTGTGCGTGCCCGGCTCGCTCTCGTCGGCGTTGACCGCGAGGTACATGGGCTTGCCGGCGGGCGCCTGCTTCGGCATGAAGCTCCATTTGACGCCCATCGGGAAGCCGGCGCCGCCGCGCCCGCGGATGTTCGCCTTCTTGGCTTCGTCGACGACCTGCTCGCGCGTCATCTCGGTGAGGACGCGGCGCGCGGTCTTGTAGCCGCCTTCACGCTCGTAGGCCTCGAGCGTCCAGCCGTTCGCCTTGCCGTAGTGCCTCGAGAGGTGATTGCACTTACTAATCACGTTGGAGGTTCTCCAGGATCTCGTCGATGCGCTCGGTGGTCAGGTTCTCGTGGTATTCCTTGTCGACCTGCATCATCGGCGCGGTTCCGCAGCTCGCGAGGCACTCGGCCGTCTTGAGCGTGACTTTTCCGTCCCTCGTCGTATGGCCGACGTGGACGCCGAGTTTCTTCTCGCAGTACTTGATGACGTCCCCCGCGCCGCGGAGCGCGCACGGCAGCGTGCGGCAGATCCAGACCTGGTGCTTGCCGACCGGCTCCTGGTTGAAGAGCGGATAGAACGTCACGACGCCGCGGACGTGCGCAGGTGAGACGTCGAGCTTGTGCGCGAGCCAGATCATCATCTCTTCGCTGATCCACCCCTCCTGGTCTTGCATCAGGTGGAGAGCCGGGATCGTCGCCGCCATTTTCGTGGGGTAACGGGAGATGATCTCGGAAAGCTCACGCTCGCGTTCGGCGCTGAGGGCAAAAGGCATCGGTGGAATTCCTGGCCTACGAGAGGAGAAGGGTGCGTTGGCGGGCGAAGTTGCGGAATATCGTCGAGAAAATCCCGTTCGCGCGGCGCGGACGGTAGTGGCGACCGTGCACGGGTGTCAAGGACCTGATCGGGGTTGAGAATTCAGACCGGAACGACCTATGCTGCCTCGCGCTCGCCCCATCCTTCTTGAGCCTCTCGCTCGCCTGTGTTGGTCATCGTTCGGGGGCGCGTGCGAAAGGTACGGAGGTCTTCTCAGTGTTCTGCCCGAACTGTGGGAACCAGAATCCCGAGACTGCGGCGACATGCACCAAGTGCAACTTCAACCTTAAGGGCGCGGCCGCCCCGAAGTTCAAGGGCACGATGCTGATGATGAACCACCCCGGGGGGCCGACCCCCGCGGTGCCTCGCCCGCCTACGCCCGGCGCCGCAGCGCCGCCGCCGGGCGCAGCGCCGCCGCCGGGCGCGCCGCTCTTCGGGGCGCCCGAGCCCGGTCCCGTGGGAATGCCGTCGAAGCTGAAGGGCACGATGGTCGGCGTCGCGCCGCCGATGATGGGCGGCGGCGGAATCCCGCCGACCGCGCCGCGTCCGCCCTCGTTTCCGCCGCCCGGCGACGTTCCGCCGCCGCCGGCCTTCGTCACCAATGCGGCGCAGCCGCCGCTCGGGACACCGCCGCCCTTCGCGGCGCCGCAAGGCCCGGTCAACCCGCTCGGCGGCACCATCGCCGCGGGCGACGGTCAGAACCCGTTCGGATTCGGCGCCGGGCAGGCCGGGCAAATGGCGCCGCCCGCCCCGGGCCAGCCGGGCTCGGCCGGAGGGGGCTACGGCGGCTACGGCGCGCCCCCGCAGCAGGATTTCGGCGGGCCGCCGCAGCAGCCGCCGATGGGCATGGGCATGGGCATGGGCATGGGCGCTCCACCCCAAGGTGGCTACGGCGCGCCGCCGCAGCAGGAGTGGGGTCCGCCGCCGCAGATGCCCGGCCAAGGACAGATGGGCCCGCAAAACCAGGGGATGATGTCCCCGTACGGCCAGCAGGGAATGATGGGGCCCCAAGGGCAGGGGCCGCAGGGGCAGCAGCAGATGATGCCCGGCGGTCACGGCCCGAAGGGCACGCCGCGCAACGGCGTGATGGAGCTCGTCTACTCGTTCGTGTCGTGCGGCGTCTACCAGGCCTTCTACTACTACCGCGCCGCGGCCGAGATGAACGCGTACCTGGGCCGCGAGGCCGTGCCGTTCATGAAGGTGATGCTCCTCACGATCGTGACGTGCGGCTTCTACGG
>JAYVXL010000688.1:0-4012 GCA_043785185.1 Myxococcales bacterium | reverse complement strand
CCGGCCGGTGGACGCTCGGCGCGCGCCTCGACGCGTCGCTCTACTGGCGGCGCCCCGAGGACCGCGCCAACCTTGACCCTCGCGACGTCCCGACGGTGCAGGCCGACGGCGCTTCGCGCTTCCGCGATTCGATCTACCCGGCGAAGCTCTGGCTCAGTTACACGGCGCCCGGCCTCGAGGTGACGGCCGGCGACGCGTACGTGCAGTTCGGGCGCGGCCTCGTCCTCAGCATGCGCAAGATCGACGAGCTCGGCGTCGACACGACGCTGCGCGGCGCAAAGGTCGCGTGGCAGAAGGACCCCTTCGCGGCGACGCTCGTGGCCGGCATCGCCAACCCGACGCGCATCGACGAGGCGACGGGACGCGCGCTCTTCCTGCCGAAGACGACCGAGAACGATACGCGCGGGCCGCAGCCGCTGTTCGGCTCCGATCGGCTCGTGGGCGCGGAGATCCAGGCGGGCCGCGGACTCCCCGTCACGCTGACGACGCACGCGGTGCGCGTCACCCGCTGCGCGCCGTACCACTACAACACCGACGGCAGCATCGACGACGGCGCGCTCTCCACGCCGCTCGGCTCCTGCGCGCCGGAGGACACGCGCCAGTGGCTGTCGACGCTCCCGCAAGCGGGCGCCACGATCACCGCGAGCGAGATCGACATGGTCGGTCAGGGCCTCGAGATCCCGAGCCTGTGGGGGCACGGCAAGCTGTACGTCGAGGGGGCCATCCAGCGCCGCGTGCACGACGCGCAGCCGAGCGACCCGCTCGCCAACGGCAACGCGCTCTACCTCGCGCTGAACACCGACGTCGGACCGCTCACGAACACCCTGGAGCTCAAGAGCTATCGAAATTTCTGGTCCGCCGCCGGCTCCGTCCGCGCGAGCGAGCTCGACAACACGCGCTACTCCGCGCCGCCGACCACCGAGCTCGTCACGCAGGACGCCGAGTTCAACAACTTCAACGTGTGCGTCAACGGCGGCCGCCTCCGCTCGAACGTTCGCTTGAACGACGACCTCATCGTGTACGGCGCCGCCGCCTACTTCCGCTCGCAGAGCGAGGTCGCCGGCGGCGCGTGCGACAAGGACGGCAAGACGCGGAGCGGCGCCAAGCCGGCCGACCAGGTCATCACGCACGTGTGGGACGGCCTCTCGGGCATCGAGTGGAACTTCGAGCACGCGCACTCGCACCTCTACGCGTCCGGCGGCGTCCGAAACGATCTTCGCGCCGACGACGTCTTCTACTACCGCGAGCTGCACGGCGAGTACGCGTTCACCAAGACGATCGCCGGCCCCTACGCCATCGAGCTGACCGGTCGCCACCGCCTCCGCAAGCAGGACTCCGAGAACGTGCGCGTCAGCGACGCCACCGGCAAGTACGGCCAGGCGCCGTGGCACGAGGGGGAGCACTACACTGCGCTGAAGGTGGCGCCGAAGTGGGTCTTCAGCCAGGGCATCGAGTACACGACGCTCGTGGGCTTCCCCACGACCTACTTCAACGGCAGCGTCGTCTACCGCTTCGCGATGGGGTCGAACGTGAAGCTGCTCGTCGGCCAACAGCGCGGCGGCCTCAAGTGCGTGAGCGGCGTGTGCAAGGTGTTCCCGGCGTTCGAGGGCGCGCGCGCCGAGCTCACGCTGCGCTTTTGAGCGCGCTCACTTGTCGGTGACGTCGCCGTCCAGGGACTTGAGGAATGGAACGAGCGCGCTCGCCGCGTTGTGGTCGAACGTGACGAGCCAGCGCGGCGCTGTGCCGGCGGCCCGCGGATCGCCCTTGGGCAGGCCGCCCTGGGAGTAGAGCGTCACGACGTCGTCCAGCGTCGCGAGCGCGCCGCCGTGGCCGTACGGCGCGGTGCCCGCCACGCCGCGCAACGTCGGCGTCTTGAACGCGCCCGTGATCGCCGGATCGAGCGTGAGGCCGACCGCGTGCGCGACGGTCGGCGCGTCGCTGAACGGCCCGCTCGAGATGAACGGGCTCTGGATGAGGAGCGCCTGGCCGTCTTGGCGCCCGACGTCGCCCTTGCCGTCGGCGCGGCCGGTGGGGAAGCGCGTCGCGTGGAAGGCGTCGTCGCTGAGGCGTGGCCCCCAGTGGCACTGCGCGCAGCCGAGCCGGAAGAACACGGCGAGGCCGCCCTTCTCCGCCGGCGACAGCGCGCTCCGGTCGCCGCCCACGTACGCGTCGAAGCGGCTGGCCGTTTCCCGGAGCGTGCGCTCGTAGGCCGCGATGGATTTCCCGACGTCGACGAGGACGCGCGTGACGAGCAGCTGATCGCTGCCCGTCAGCTTGTCGTACGCCGCGTCGCCGGGCTTGCCCGCCGGCGGGAAGCGCGCGCCGTCTCCGAGCGGCGCGAGCGGGCCCCACACCGCCTCGAAGTCGGCGCGGTACGCGTCAAAGACGCGGTGCGCGACGAAGAGGCGCGACGACCCGAGCTCGCGCGGTTGCTCGATCGGCTCGAGCGCCTGCATCCACAGCGTGTCGGCGCGCCCGTCCCAGAACTGCCACCGTTGGTGCGCCGCCGTGCCGAGCCCCGGCGCGTTGCGATCGGTCGTGCCGATCGCGCGCGAGACGGGGAGGCCATCCTGGAACCGCTTGCTGGGCGCGTGGCACGTCGCGCACGAGAACGCGCCGCCGGGCGAGAGCGACGCGTCGGAGAAGAAGCGCTTGCCGAGCGCGGCGGCGGCGGGGTCGTCGGCCTTGGCGTTGGTCGGGTCGGGCGGCGGCGCGCCGGGCAGCGTCATGTCGCGGAGGAGATCCCACTCGTTCGGGAAGAAGAGGCCGTCCTCCTTCTTCGGCGGCGTGAGCGTGGGCAGCGGCGCGCCGTCCACCTCCGCGAACGCCTGGTGGACGCGGAGCGCGAGGGTCTCCGGATCGGGGTTCGACGCGACGTCCACGGCGACCATCGTGCGCGTGTCGACGAAGACGTAGAGCGGCAAGGGTGCGGGCGTCTGGAGCACGGCGCCGAGCTGAAACTTCGGGTCGGCGCCTACGCGCTCCGGCGCGTCGATGAGCGCCGCGAGCTTGCGGACGTCGGACGGCTGCGGCGCGAAGCCGTCCTCGTTCGCGAGCTCGAGATCGACCAGCTGAAGGCGCGGCCCGACGTCGAGGGCCTTGAGCGCCGCCGTGTGCGCGTAGTGCCAGCGGCACGTGCCGCACCACGCGGCGCCGACGCGCAAGACGAGCATGCGCGCCTGCGGTGCGCACGGCTCGAAGTACTCGTGGAGGGCGAGCTTGCTGGGCGAGCCGTCGGGCGCGAGCGCGTCGAACGAGAGATCCGGCAGCGTCGCGCGCAAGGCCACGCTGCGCGGGCCGGTCGGGTACGCGCCGACCGTTCGCGTTCCGTTCACGCAGAGACCGGCGTCGTCGCCGGCGCCGACCTGCACGACGGCGCCCGCGTCGGCGCGGCTCGTCCTCGGCGCGAAGTCTCCGCTGCCCTCGCACGCGCCGCCGAGCGCGAGGGTCGCCGTCGCAAGGAGCGTGAACCCGGCCGCGGCGCGCCCGCGGCTCATCGCGGGAACGCCGCCGCGTTGCCGCCGTCGACCGTCACGACGCACCCGGTCGTGGCGCGCGCGCCCGCGAGGTACGCGAACGCGTCGGCCACGTCCGCCGCGAGGACCTCGCGCCCCAGCAGATTCGCGCGGAAGTACGCGTCCACCGGGAGCCCTCGCGCCTGCGCCCGCGACTCGAGGACGCCGCCGGCGAAGAGCTGCGTGCGCACGCGGTCGGCGTTCACGGCGTTGGCGCGCACGCCGGCGGAGGCGAGATCCACGGCATACTGCCTCATCAGCGCGACGAGCGCGCCCTTGGCGACCGCGTACGGCCCGAAGCCCGGCCCTGGGTTGAACGCCGCCTTGCTCGCGTTGAAGAGGAGGCACCCGCCGCGCCCCTGCGCGCGCATCACCTCGCTCGCGAGCCGCGCGACCGTCGCGTGGCCGAGCAGGTTCACCTCGAGCGAGTCGCGAAGCGCGTCCTGCCCGGTCTTGTCGTGGAGCAGCCCCTCCTTCGCGTCGCCGGCGTTGGAGAC
>JAYVXL010000687.1:0-4017 GCA_043785185.1 Myxococcales bacterium | reverse complement strand
TCTCACGCGAACTGGGCGAGCTTTTCGTTCACCTTCGACTCGATCGTGCCCTTCATCATCTTGAGCATGAACGGCAGGTCGATCGCGACGCGCACGTTCGTGTCGGTGACGGCGACCTCGCCTTTGGTTCCCTTGGCCACGCCGGTCGGCGCCTCGAAGCGGATCGTGTCGCCGTCCCAGCGCCACACGATGGACAGCTTCTCCTCCATGCTCCGCGCGAGGTCCTCGGCCTTCTTCCTCGCGTCGTCCTTGCTGAGCGCGTGAGACTTGCTGATGTCGATCGTTGCCATGGTGGTTTCCTCTGCGGCGGGTGGGGTCTTGGCTCGGGTGGCGGCTCAGTCGATTCGTTTCACGATCCAGAAGCCGCGGGGGGTCTCGATCACGTCGCTCGTCTCGCCGGCGGCCAGGCTGAAGACCGCGAGCTCCACCGGCGGCTCGAGGACGCCCCGCGGCACGCGCCCGATGTCGTCGCTCGAGCCGCTGTCGCCGCGTTGCACGGCGCCGTGGAACTCGGTCTTCGCGTCCGCGGCCAGGCGCGCCGCGAGCTCTCGGGCGTCCCCGCGCGAACGCGCGGTCGCCTGGGCGCCCTGCGCGCCCGCGAACGTGACGAGCACGACGCCGAGGTGAACTTGCCGCGGCGCACCCACCGGCAATGCGCCGCGACCGGCGTCGGCGACCGGGTCGCCGAGCTCCTTCAGGTCACCGAGCAGGAGGCCACCTTCGGCGCTGCCCGCGCCGGCGTCCGAGAACACGAGGGTCTTCTCGACGTGCTCCGCCGCGGCCGCATCGGCGGCACCCGCGCCGCCGTCCTCCGCCGCGCCGACGTGCAGCGGCGTCCGCGCGGGCATGCCCTTCACGGCGAGGGTCGCGGCGAGGCCGATCACGGCCAGCGCGAGGAGGCGCGAGATCCAACGATCCACGCGCCTCCACTAGCACGGACGGGGCCGCCGCGTTCACGCGAATGACGACGCGGACGCGCGCGGCGCGGCGTAGTCGCGCGTCAGTTGGCCGGCTCGGCCGGGGGCTCGGCGTCGCCGGTCGGCGGGACCGTGCCGTATTCCTCGAACGGACGCTGCGTCGCCGGCGGAGGGTCGCCGTACAGCTCGAGCTGCGTGGCGAGCCAGTTCTCCTTCGCGATGAGCACCCTCGTCGCGTCGGCATCGGCACCGGCGGGTTTGAGGTCGCCCTTGGCGACCAGCTTCTCGATGGCGGCCTGCACCTCGGCCAGCTCCTTGCGAACGACGACCGGATCGATCTGCGGTCGCTCGATGTACTCGTCGGTCAAGATGAGGAGCTTGTTCGCCCCCGCCTCGGCGAAGCCCGCGCCGACGGCGCAGCGCTTCGGATCGGCGCTTCCGTCGCGGTACGAGACGATGCCCGTACGCAGCGCCGCGAGGAGCGGCACGTGGCCCGGCATCACGCCGAACTCGCCCTCCACGCTCGGCGCGGTCACCTCGTCGACCATGACCTTGAGCGCGCGCCCCTTGGGCGTGACGATCTCGAGCTCGACTTTGTTGGCGTCGGCCATCGTCCGCTCACTTCTCCTTCGTGAGCTGGGCGGCCTTGTCCTTGGCCTCCTGGATGTTGCCGACGAGGTAAAACGCCTGCTCCGGGAGCTCGTCGAGCTTGCCGCTCATGATCTCCTCGAACGCGGTGATCGTGTCCTCGAGGCTGACGAGCTTGCCCTCGAGGCCGGTGAACTGCGCGGCGACGAAGAACGGCTGCGACAGGAAGCGCTGAATCTTGCGGGCACGCGCGACGATGAGCTTGTCGTCCTCGCTGAGCTCGTCCATGCCGAGGATGGCGATGATGTCCTGCAGGTCCTTGTACTTCTGCAGCGTGTTCTGGACCCGCCGCGCGCAGTCGTAGTGGCGCTGGCCGATGATCTGCGGGTCGAGCATCGTCGACGTCGAGTCGAGCGGGTCGACGGCGGGGAAGATGCCGAGCGCCGCGATGTCGCGGTTGAGCACCGTCGTCGCGTCGAGGTGGGCGAACGCCGTCGCCGGCGCCGGGTCGGTCAAGTCGTCGGCGGGGACGTAGATCGCCTGGACCGACGTGATCGAGCCCTTCGTGGTCGACGTAATCCGCTCCTGGAGCGCGCCCATCTCGGTCGACAGCGTCGGCTGGTAGCCGACGGCGCTCGGGATGCGGCCGAGGAGCGCGGACACTTCCGAGCCGGCCTGCGTGAAGCGGAAGATGTTGTCGACGAACAAGAGGACGTCTTGGCCCTCTTCGTCGCGGAAGTACTCGGCGACCGTGAGCGCCGACAGCGCGACGCGCGCGCGGGCGCCCGGCGGCTCGTTCATCTGGCCGTAGATGAGGGCGGCCTTGCTGATGACGGGGCTGCCCTTTTCATTTTTCGCCTTCTGTTCGGCGGTCGGCTCGAGCGTCGATTCCATCATCTCGAGGTAGAGATCGTTGCCCTCGCGCGTCCGCTCTCCGACGCCGGCGAAGCAGGACACGCCGCCGTGCTTCTTCGCGACGTTGTTGATGAGCTCCATGATGAGGACGGTCTTGCCGACGCCGGCGCCGCCGAAGAGGCCGATCTTGCCGCCCTTCCTGTACGGGGCGAGCAGATCGATGACCTTGATGCCCGTCTCGAAGATCTCGATCTTCGTGCTCTGCTCGATGAAGAGCGGCGCCGCGCGGTGGATCGGCATCGCCTTCTTCGCGTTGACGGGGCCCTTCTCGTCGACCGGATCGCCGATGACGTTGAGGATGCGCCCCAGGCACTCCGGGCCGACGGGCATGGCGATCGGCGCGCCGGTGTCGCGGACGGTCATGCCGCGGACGAGGCCGTCGGAGGAGTCCATCGCGATCGCGCGCACGGTGCTCCCGCCGAGGTGCTGCGCGACCTCGAGGGTCAGGTTCTCCTTCTCCTTCGAGATGCTCGGGTTGGTGAGCTTCAGCGCGTTCAGGATCTTCGGCAGCTTGCCGTCGGGGAACTCGACGTCGACCACGGGACCGATGACTTGGACGATCTTGCCGTTGTTGGCCGAAGCAGAGGATGCCGAGGGAGCCGCGGGGGACGAGGAGAGCGTCATGGGAGGGGGGGATTCCTTTTCGTGGCGCGGCGGCGTTGCCCACCGACGCGCGAGGGCGCGATTACCACGAACGCGGAGCTAGGTTCAACGACAGAGGAAGCAAGGGGGCGAAACAGCGGAGAAAGTGGGAGCGCGCACGCTCCGCGCAAGGCGCGCTGCGCGAGTTGCGCAATCGGTCGGACCGCCGCGTTGCGCAACTCGAGCGAGGAGCGTTGCGCAACTTGTTCGGGTCCCCAGCTTTTCTCGACGAACTCCGTTGGCCGGGGGGTTGCAGTATCGGTCTGCATGAACAAGCTGGCGCTCATCGGGTTCTCGGTCGGTGCGTCCTTCGCGGTTGCGTGCAGCGGCGGTCCGAGCTCCGAGCGGTCGGCCGAACAGGCGCAGGCGATGTGCGCTATCGACTCCGACATCTGCGGTACCAATGGCTACCCCATCGGAACCGGCCCCAAGAGCTCCTTGCCGCCGCAGCCCGTTGGCGCGTGCACGGATCGTCCGGCGAACGTTTCCTATGCGCAGTTTGGCGCGGCGACCGGGTATCCGGTCAACGGGTGGGCAGCCCCGACGGATGCGACCGAGGCGGACGTGTACGCGTTCCAGACCTACATCGTTCAGAAGGGCTGGGTCGCTTCGAACGCCCAGCCGTACTTCATCGCCCCGGCCTCCGGCGGCTACTCGTGGATCGGGTTCCAGCTCGGTCCGCAGGACGGCGTCATCGACGCCAGCAAGTACTCGGCCGCCCAGGCGGACCAGACCGTCTCGATGTACCACGACAAGCCGCAGTCGCAGGGCCAAGCGCGGGTCTCGGCGCGCGTCGTCGAGTGCAGCGACGGCTACGGTGTCTCAACGTACTGGCTGGTCAACGATCCCACCGGCTGCACGAAGACCTCGTGCACGTTCGGTATGACGACCCATATGTGAGAGCCCGCGACAGGTTGAGGCTGCGGCGCGTTTCACTTGGAAGCGAACGGGCACG
>JAYVXL010000686.1:0-4020 GCA_043785185.1 Myxococcales bacterium | reverse complement strand
GCGCGCGGGGATTCCCGACCCGGGGCGCTTCTTCTTGGGGAAGCGCTTGCGCAGCGCCTCGAGCAGGCCAGGCCTCGCGGTCGCGGCCACGGCGGGCGTCGCGGCCGCGCTCGCGGTCGTTCGCGCTGGCGCCGTTGCGGTTGCTGTCGCTGAAGTTGGCGCGGGCGCGGGCGTTGGCGGCGTCGCGGTCGAGCGCGCGGGCCGCAGCGCGGGGGGCACGGCGTTCAGGTTCGCCGCGTCGAGGGCGGGCACCGCGCCGATGACGCCCTTCCACGGGATCGGATCGACGTGCGGATGCTCGTCCGGCGCGCGCTCGATCTTCTCGCGGTCGAGCATCGCGCTCGCGTGCGCGTGAGGCTTCGACTGCGCGGCCATCAGGCCTCCTTCATGCGGAGGTTCTCCCAATACATCGTCCCGAGCCCCCGCTCGTGGCCCATCTTGAGGTACGGGAGATTGTCGCGGTGCTGGCCGATGAGCGTGCAGCCGTACGCGTCCGCCGCGACCTGATCGGTCGTGGCGATGATGGTGCCCATCACCTTCGTGTCGTCGATGTTGCCGCCCTGCGGGCCGTTTCGAACGAGGACGCGCATCGCGTCGACGACGACGAGCGACGGGCGCATGAACGTCGCCAGATCCGCGATCGACACGTCGATGTTCTGGTGCAAGCGGTTTCGACGCCCGCCGAGGACGCCGTACCAGTTCTTCATCGCCGCGGTGTACTTCGCCAGGTTGTGGTGCTTGGCGACCGGGACGTTGATGACTTTGTCGGCGTCGACGAGCGTGGTGAAGATCGGCCACTCGTCGAGGATCTCGCCCTTCATGCGCGTCATGCGGAAGCGGTGCTCGGCGGGGAGGATGACCTCTGCGCCGAGGCTGTACGCCTTGCGCCAGATGCCCGAGCGCTGGAAGCAGCGGTTCGGATCGTTGCAAGAGCCGTCCGCGACGACGACCTTCTTGGCGCCGGCGTCGAACGCGAGCTGGATGACGGCGCCGACGACGTCGGGGTTCGTGTTCGCGGCGTGGATCGGCATGCGGTCCCAGCCGATGTTCGGCTTGACGACGACGACGTCGCCGCGGCTGACGAAGCGGCCCATGCCGCCCATCGCGTCCACGGCGCGCTTGACGAGCTGCTCTGCGGTCGCGGAGGGACCTTCTTCTTTGCCTTTCGCGCTCGCGCCGCCCTTCGCCCTCGCGACGGCGATCTCGGCGACCTCCTGCGCGGCCTCCCTCACGCGGTAGTCGCGCACCTGGCGCGGCGCGGTCGACTCGGCGGCGCCGAAACCGCCCTTGTCCCAGACGACGCGCCCCAGCGCCCCGGCCCCCGCGAGCACGCCCACGGCGGCCCCTACGCGGGTCAGCATCTCGCGACGCGAAGGCTTCTCGGTGCGCGAACTCACGAAGGATTTTTACCCCCGCGGGGCCCCCAGGGGCAACCGTAACACGCATTTTTTCGGGCGCAGGCCGGGACCATTGGACATTTCGGAGCCGCCCGCGCGTAGATCAGCTGCCCATGCCGGAGACCCGCCGCATCCTCGAGGGCCCGCTCGCGCGCGAGCTCGCCCGCTTCGGGACACCCCTCGCGGTCGGGATGGCGCTCCAGACGACGTTCAATCTCGTCGACGCCTACCTCGTCGCGCAGCTGACGCCGGCGGAGGTCGGCCCGGCGATCGGCGCGCTCGGCATCTGCGATCAGATCGCCGCGCTCGGAACAATCCTGAGCTACGGCGTCTCGACGGCCGCTGCGTCCCTCCTCGCGCAGCACAAGGGCGCGGGCGACGAGCGGGCCATCCAGCGCACGGCGTGGCAGTCGATCCTCGTCGTGTTCGCGCTGTCGGTCGTCTTCGCCGTCCTTGGCGTCGCGCTGGCGGGGCCGATCGTGCGCGACGTCGTCGGCGCGAAGGGCGAGGTCGCCGCCGCCGCCGAGCGGTACCTGCGCGTGATGGTCGGCGGCAGCTTCACCATCTTCTTCCTCCTGCAGCTCACGACCATCCAGCGCGCGCTCGGCTCGAGCAAGACGCCGGTGGCGCTCCTCGTCGGCGGCAACGTGCTGAACGTCTTCCTCGCGATCGTCCTCATCTACGGCCCCGGTCCGGCGCCGCCGGTCTTCGCGTGGGGCGGCGCCGTCGCGCGCGCGCTCGGCGTCCCCCGCATGGGCATGCTCGGCGCGGCGTGGGCGACCCTCGCGGCGCGCGGGCTCGTGCTCGTCCCCACGCTCGTCGTGCTCGCGCGGCGGCACGGCGTCGTGTGGCCGAGCGCGGGCGCGCGCGGGCCGGACGGGCCCGAGCTTCGGCGCCTCCTCTCGCTCGCGTGGCCGACGAGCGCGCAGTTCGTGCTGCGCATCCTGGCCATGCTCCTCGTCAACTCGATCGTCGCGCGCGCGTTCACGACCGAGGGGGACCAGACCGCCACGACGGCGATGGGCCTCGTCTTCCGGCTCGACACGATGGCGCTCTTCGTCGCGATGGGCTGGGGCAGCGCGGCGCAGACGTTCGTGGGGCAGAACATGGGCGCGAAGAACCTCGCGCGCGCGCGCGCGAGCGGCTGGATCACCGCGGGCTACGACGTGCTCACGAGCCTGCTCGTCCTTGGCGTCGTCCTCGCGTGGGGCGAGGCGATCCTGCGCGTGTTCGACGACGACGCCGGGCCCGTGCACCTCGCGCTCGTGTACCTGCGCATCGTCGCGCCGAGCTACGTCGGGCTCGGCGTCGGCGTCGTCCTCGGCAACGCGATGGCCGGCGCGGGGGCGACGCGCACGACGCTCGCCGTCGACGTCGGCGTCATTCTCGGGTTCCAGTTTCCAGCGTCGATCGTGACGGTCGCCGTCTTCCACGTGCCCATCGAGGAGCTCTTCCGCATCGTCGCGGCGACGAACCTCGTGAGCGCCGTCGTGTACGCGCTCGTGTACGCGAGGCGCGGGTGGCAGTCGGCGGCCGTGCACGCGGCGGCGCCGAAGCGGGGCGCGTGATAGTGTTGCGCCATGCGCTGCAAGGTCGGAATGTTGCCGTTCGTCTTCGCCGCGCTCGTCGCGAGCAGCGGCTGCTCGTCGAAGGGTTCGCCTTCCGGCGCGCAGTCGCCGGGCCTGGACGCCGGCGACGGCGTGGACGGCGCCGTCCGGGCGAGCTGCGACGCCGCCGCCGTCAAGACCTGCCTCGTGACGCAGAAGGCGTGCGCGCTGGCGAGCGGGCAGCCGAGCTGCGTGGCCTGCCCCTCCGGCAACTACGCGGACAAGACCGGCGCGTGCCAGCCGCTCCCCGGCGCGCCGCTCGCCCACACGTTCGCCGACTTCACGTCGAATCCTGGCCAAGAGATCCTCGGCCTCTGCCAGAGCTGGACGCTCAACAACGAGACCGACATCTGGGTGAACGCCGTCGAGCTCGAGCAGAACGAAGCGTCGCACCACTCGAACTGGATCTTCTCGCCCGAGGGGAAGTACCCGGGCGCCGACGGCGTCTGGCCGTGCTCCGATCGCGGCTACGACCAGACGATGGCGGCCATCTCCGGCGGAGTCCTCTACGCGCAGTCGACGCAAGCGGCCCACGAGGTGCAGAAGCTGCCCGACGGCGCCGCCGTCCGCCTGCCGCCGCACACGCGAATCATCGGGGACGTGCACATCCTGAACGCCGGCGCGGCTCCGATCACCGGCCACGCGTCCCTTACGCTCCACGCGATCGACGCGGGCGCCGTGCTGCACAAGCTGACGGCCGTGCACATGACGTACGGAGACCTCCAAATCCCTCCGCACGCCACGTCGCGCTTCACCGGCACCTGCAACCTGGCGGACGACTACCTGAAGTTCACCGGCAAGCCGCTCGACTCGAAGATTTATTACGTGCTCCCGCACACGCATAAAATGGGAACACGCTTCTTCGTCTCGGTGCTCGGCGGTCCAGAGAACGGCAAGAGCATCATCGACGTGCCCGGCTTCAACGGCGAGGCGCGCGGGCGGGCCTACGATCCGCCCGTCGATCTGACGGGCGCGCTCGGGATGACCTTCGGCTGCGAGTACAACAACACGCGCGA
>JAYVXL010000685.1:0-4033 GCA_043785185.1 Myxococcales bacterium | reverse complement strand
CGGCCTCGAGACGTTCGCGGGCAAGACGTGCCACTCGGCCCGGTGGGACGACAGCTACCCGCTCGAGGGTAAGCGCGTCGGCGTGATCGGCACCGGCGCGAGCGCCGTCCAGATCGTTCCCGAGGTCGCCAGGCGCGCCGCGCACCTCGCGGTGTTCCAGCGCACGGCGCCGTGGATCGTCCCGAAGGCCGATCGGCCCTTCACGGACGCCGAGCGCGCGCGCTTCGAGCGATTCCCCGCCGTTCAGAAGCTCTCGCGCGCGGCCATCTACGCGCGCAATGAGCTCTTGGCGCTCGGCTTCCTCGGCAACAAGACGGTGATGAAGATCGGCGAGGCGGAGGCCACGCGGTTTTTGAACAAGAGCGTCTCCGACCCCGAGCTCCGCAAGAAGCTGACGCCGACGTTCCGGCTCGGGTGCAAGCGCGTCCTCCTCACCAACGACTATCTCCCCGCGCTGCAGCGCAAGAACGTGGAGCTCGTCACCGATCCGATCGCGCGCATCGAACCCGACGGCGTCCTCACCAAGGGCGGCGTGAAGCGCCCGCTCGACGCGCTCGTGCTCGCGACCGGGTTCGTCGCGGCGGAGCAGAAGGCGCCGTTCCCGATCTACGGCCGCGGCGGCCGGCACCTGGACGACGCGTGGAAAGACGGCTGCGAGGCGTACCTCGGCACGACTGTGGCGGGGTTTCCGAACTACTTCATCGTGTTCGGCCCGAACACGGCGCTCGGCCACACGTCGATGGTCTACATGATCGAGTCTCAGATCGCGTACGTGCTCGACGCGATCCTCACCATGCGGGCGCGCGGCTGGCGTGCGCTCGACGTGAAGCCGGCCGCGCTGCGCGCCTACAACGAGGGGCTGCAGGCGCGCTTCCCCAAGACGGTTTGGTCGAGCGGCTGCGCGAGCTGGTACAACACGGCGAGCGGCCGCAACACGACGATCTGGCCGAGCTTCACGTTCGCGTTCCGCTGGCGGACGCGCAAGTTCGACGCCGAGAGCTACGACGTCCTCGCCGCCCCGGCGGTCGCGCAGCGGCAGGCGCCGAGCGCCCCGTCACCGGGCGGGGCCTCGCGCAGCGAGCTCCGGGCGTAGAGTAGGGCATCGAGTAGGGCGTCGGGCGCGCGACGCCGCGCCGGGGCGCGCCTCAGCGATCGGTGGCGAGCAAGAGGGCGCCGAGGAGGTCGGCCTGCTCGCGCGCCGCGAAGTCCTTCGAGTCGCGCGCGAAGTCGGACATCGAGCGCGCGTGCATTTGCGCGAGCGCGCGCAGGCCGCCGGCGCGGATGACGCCGTCGCCCGCGAACGCGGCGCCGAGGCGGCTGAGCGCCGCGAGCGCGGAGGCGTAGGCGATCACGTCGCCGTGGCGCGAGTCCGCGATGCGCCCGATGTCGTCGTCGTAGACGCACGGGAGCTCGGCGACGAACTCACGGGGCATCGCGCGCGCGGCGTCTTCGACCTTGGCCGTCACGCGGAACGAGAAGGGCTCGCCCGGCACCCAGGGCGGCACCGTGACGCGAACGACCTCGGTGCGCGACTCGCCGGCGTGCACGTCGCCGAGAGAGAGCTCGCCCGAATCGAGGTGCCACATCACGTCGCCGCCGGTGGCCTCGAGCACGTGCGACGGCGCGGGCGTGCCCTCGAACGAGAGCGTGACGCCGCGGAACGCCAGGAGCCCCGACGGCGGCACCGCGTCGCGAACCGCGCGCTCGCGCACGGACAGATCGGGGTCGGCGCTCGAGCCGCCGAGGCCGCTGCTCCCGATGTCGAAGATCGCAGGCGCGTCGGCGCGGGGGCCGGCGGCGACGGCGGAGACGATCACCTTCTCGCGCATGAGGCGCGTGAGCTCGGCGCGGACCTCGTCGCCGTGGACCTCCGCGCCCGGCGCCGTCGCGAGGACGAGCACGCGGCGCGCGCCCTGCGGTCCGAACGCGGCGCTCGCGGCCCGGAGGGACGCCGCGAACGTGACGGGGCCGCGCCGAGGCGCGTCGAGTCGCTTGGCGAGCGCGGCGAGGATCATCGAGCGGTGCGTCGCCGGCATCGGCGGCACGATCGTTCGGCCGCCGCGCGCGTCGATGATCACCACGCGGTCCCGCGCGGAGAGCTGCCCGAGGGCGACGTCGGAGAGGCGCATGAGATCGGCGCCGTCCTCGACGACGAGCGACACGTTCTCGCCGAAGCGCGCGGTGCCCTCCTCGGCGGGGGCGATGACGTCGATGCGCACGAGCACCTCGCCGCCCCACGACGGCACGCGCGTGTCGCTGGGGCGCAGCACGATGTTGAGCCCCTCGGTCGACACCTGGGTGGGGCTGCTCGTCCTGGTGAACCGCCCGCTCTGGGGCAAAATGAACCCCACGGGCGCGCGCCATGGCTCGCTGGGGTCGCGCACCACCACCCGCGCCGGGACGTCGCCGGTGTCGTGGTACTCGAGGCCGTTCGCCGTGACGATCTGGGCGCCGCGCGCGCCATTCTCGGGAAAAACCAGGCTCCCATCGCGGGCGAGGAACGGCCGCTCGCACGCGCACGCGAGGACCGCGGCGCAGATGAGCAGGAATCGCGCAACCGTGGGGTGCATCTCCCCATTGTACGATGCACGCGCCCTGCCGCCCCCCGTCGTCTGGGGGGACCGGGCCGCCGAGTCCCGCCAGTCAGGCCTCGTAGTGGCGAATCTCGAGGAGGTGCTGGCTCGGGTCGACGAAGTAAATCGCCGCACCCAGCCCGCGCGCGCCAGTCTCACGGCCCGGCCCTTTGCCGTTGCCGACGGCGTGGAACGAGTCGCCGTAGGCGACGCCGTCCTCGCGAATGCGCGCGAAGATCGCCTCGAACTCGGCGCGCGCAAAGGTGAACGCCAGGTGCACGCCGCCCTTGGTCCCCCAGGGCGCGAGCTGCAACGTGAGCCCCTCGTTCACACGAACGACCGAGAAGGGCCCGTCCTCGCCCTCGTGCGTGAAGCCCAGGATGCGCGCGTAAAAGAGGAGGCTGGCGGGGACGTCGTTCACGGCCAGGATGAGGTGATCGAGCTGCGCAGGCATCGTGGGCTCCGTTCCTTCTCTCTCGACGGACTCAGCTCGCCATCGCCCGCAGCGCCGCGTCGCAGTCGTCCGCCGCCAGGCGGTTCCCCGCGTTCCGCGCGATCTCGCGCAGCCGCTGCAGCTCCGCGCGCGCCGCGCCTTGGTCGCCTCGCCGCTGGTGGAGCTGGGCGATGAGCCACCGCCCGCTGATCACGTCCCACGTAAAGTCGTTCTGCTCGGCGTAGCGAACCCCTTGCGTCAGCACCGCCTCGGCGCCCAAGTCCCCGGCCGCCCCGTCGAGGAACGCGAGGAACATGCGGTTGTGGCTCGCGAGGCGCTCGTACCCGAGCTCCTCGCACAGCGCGAGC
This sequence comes from Myxococcales bacterium, assembly GCA_043785185.1. Lineage (GTDB taxonomy): Bacteria > Myxococcota_A > Polyangia > Polyangiales > Polyangiaceae > JANYHK01. Next base: position 659 of record JAYVXL010000685.1, on the reverse strand, counting down.
GACTGCTGCAGCGCCCCGTACGCGCGCGCGAAGTCGTTCAAGCGCAGGAGGATGTCGCCCAGGTTGTGCAGGTTGACGGTGACCTCGTAGCTGAGGCCCTCGCGGCGCGCCATGTCGACGGCCTTTTCGCAGGCCACGGCGGCGCCGCGCCAGTCGCGCGTGAAGTAGTCGATGAGCGCGCGGAGCTTCTGGCGCTCGCACGCCGCGATCGGGTCGTGGGGGTTGAGCGCCTCGGCGCGCTCGAGCGCGGAGAGCGCGGCGCGCCTATCGTTCATCGCCGCGTGCGCCTGCGCGAGGCTCATCAGGATCTTGTGCTCCTCGACCTTGTCGCCGACGCCGGTGACGAGGTGCTGGACGCGCTCGAGCAACTCCAGGCTCCGCTTGAAATCACCTTGCCGGCCCGCGAGCTCCGTCGACGCGACGAGCGCCGACTTCACGAGGGCCTCGCTGTCGCTGCCCTTCGCGATGCGCTCGGCGTCGGCGAACTTCTCGCGCCCCAGGTCGAACAGGTGCAGCGCCGTCAGGATGCGCCCGGCGTCGATGCGCGCGCGCACGCGCGTCTGCACCTCGTCCCCCTGATCGATGCGCGCGATGACGCGCTCGCACGTCTCGCTCGCCTCCGGCAGCGAGCGCGACATACGCACGCACAGCGCGAGACC
>JAYVXL010000684.1:0-4034 GCA_043785185.1 Myxococcales bacterium | reverse complement strand
TCCTCGCGGGCCGGACGATCAGCGACGAGACGAGCCTGCGCGTCGCCGTCTCCCCCGAAGGCCCGGCGAAGAGCGCCGACATGCGCACCGGCGATCGGCTCGTCGAAGTGAACGGCCAGCGCCTCCGCGACTGGGACGAGATCAAGAAGGCGATCAGCGCCCACCCCGGCGAGGAGATCGCCGTGACGGTCGAGCGCGACGGCAAGCCGATCACGCTCAAGGTCACGCCCGGCAAGAAGGGCGACAAGTACGAGGGCAAGATCCTCATCGGACCCGAGTACCGGCACGTCGCCGTCGGTCCGGGTGAGGCGGCGGTGCTCAGCGTCACCGAGCCGCCGAAGGTCGTCGCGGGGCTCGTCATCGGCCTCGGCCGCATGATCTCGGGCAAGGAGAAGCCGGAGTTGTCCGGCCCCGTCGGCATCGTGCGCGAGACGTCGATCGCCGTGCGGAGCGGCGCGGGCGACGCGTTTCGTCTGCTGGGCGTCCTGTCGGCCTACCTCGGCGGGTTCAACTTACTGCCGTTCCCGGCGCTCGACGGCGGGCGCCTGCTCTTCCTGCTCTTCGAGGCGGTGAGCCGACGCAAGGCCGACGCGAAGCTCGAGACGAGCGTGCACGCGGTGGGGCTCTTGATGATGCTGACGCTCATCGCCTTCGTGACGTATACCGAGCTTCGGTAGCGGCCTCAGGCCGGCGCGGGCTCGTCCGACAGGGGCCGCGTCGCGCGCGTTCGGCGGCGGCGGTAGTCCCAGTAGAAGAACGCCGCGACGCCCGCGAAGCCGAGGAGCGTCATTCCGATGCCCAAGCTGAGGAGGCGCGGCCAGTAGCGCAGCTTCACCTGGTGCCGGCCGGGCGGAAGGTCGACGGCGAGGAGGCTCTCGCTGTCGACGACGTGCCCCACGCTCGTCTGCCAGCCGTGGTCGTAGCTCGTGTTGACCAAGATGCGCGACGGCCGCTTCACGTCGACGTCGATCGTGAACGTGTTGGGCGTGCGGTTGGCGACCTCGACGACCGCGCCGTCGTCCGCGGCGCGCGCCTGCGGCACGTCGCCCTCCCAGAAATGCGCGCCCCAGCTGAAGCCCCACTCGTCCCAGCACTGGACGCGCCCGCGGTTCTGGCGCGGCTCGTCGATGAAGCCGGCGAGGCCGGGGCCGCCGAGGTAGAGGCGCGTCGACGGCGTGACGGCCGCTTCCGGCGCTTGCGTGAAGCACTGGTCCACCCAGACGATCCCCGCGCCGATCACGTCGCCGACGCCGACGAGCGCGAGCCCGACGAGGGCGGTGCGCACCGCCTTGGGCGCCTGCAGGTTGCCGCGCGCCGCGAAGAAGGCGTGGGCCCGCGCGCTGACTTTGTCGATCGCGAGCCCCGCGAACATCGCCAGGAACATCGCGCACTCGGCGACGAAGCGCGACGGCACGCGCATCTGCTTGAACGGGTAGACGTGCCCGTTCAAGATCGACCACGGGGCCCAGCGCCCTTGGTGCCCCAGCATCAAGAGAAACGAGAACGCGAACAGCGCGACGAGCCACGCATTCTCGAGCCCGCCGGCGAGCATGCCGACGACCGCGAGCGCGAGCAGGATCGGCCCGACGTAGCCGCCGAACTCGCCCCACACGTACTGCTGGCCGGCGATCGCGCGTTCGTGCGCGCGCGACAGGAACACGAGCTTCAGCGTGCTCCACTGCATGACGTCGGCGTCGGGGCCGATGGGGCGCGTGTGCGTCCGCAGCTGGTCGACGACCGGCATGAGGCGCGAGCCCGCGACGAGGACGCCGACCACCGCCGCGATCGCGCCCGCGCGCGCGATCGTGACGACGCGCCGCGGCGGCCACGCGCGCGTCAGCGTCTCGGCGCCGAGGAGCACGACGAGGTGCGGGAGCGGGTAGACGGCGCCTTCGTAGAACATCCACGCCGTGAGGAGGCCGAGGCCGACGGCCATCCGGTCGTCTTTTTCGGCGCGCCGCCAGAACAGGATCGCCAGCGGGAAGTAGAGGAACGGTACGAACGTCGAGTGGCCGCCGCCGTAGTGCTGGTGGTGAAAGCCGTTGAACGCCCAGAGGCACGACGCCACGAGCGTCGCCGCGCGCGAGAGCCGGAGCTCGTGCCGCGCGAAGAGCCACATGCAGATGAAGCCCAGCGCGACGTGGACGATGTACCAAATCTGCATCGTCGCCGTCGTGCCGACGAGGAACGTGAGCCACGCCAGCGGCGCGCCGACGAACGACTGCGGGTTGTCCCAGAGCGCGAGGCCGCCGCACTCGAACGGGTTCCACAAGGGCAGCTCGTGGTAGCGGAGGATGGTGACGCGCGCCGCCTCGAGCATCTTGTGGTACTGCGGCCCGTCGGGGACTTGGGTGTTGGGGTACGCCCACACCATCGGCCACCACGCGAACGTGCTGAGCGTGAGCGCGAGGAGGGCGAGGCCGGCCGCGCGCAGCGCCTTCGGGCGTAGCGGCGGCTCCGGGAGCTCGTTCGGCGTCGGCGTCATCGCGCACGCAATCTAGCGCCGCGGCGCTCCGGTCAGCAAACGCTGGCGTCGCGCGCGACGCCTCGAAAGCCCCCTGTCGTTCGAAGATCCGCGGCTTGGGGTCCCGTGCTAGCGTCCCCCGCCGTGCCGCTCGGCAGCCTTTATCAGCGCGTCCTCGGGCACCCGTTCGTCTACAACAAGGTGCGTCCGCGAGTCCTCGGGGGCATCGACATGACGCCCCTCTACGACCGGCTCAAGGGCACGCGCCACACCATCCTCGACGTCGGCTGCGGCACGGGCGACGCGCTCCGCTACCTCGAGGACTTCGACGAGTACGTCGGCTACGACACCGATCCGATCGCCGTCGACTACATGCGCCAGACGCACGGCGCGCGGCCGCGCGTGCGCATCGAGCACGGCCTCGTGACCGCGCGCGAGGTCAGCGAGCTCGCCCCGACCGCGGCCATCCTCGCGGGCGTCCTCCACCACGTCCCCGACGACTACGCGCGCGCGCTGCTCGAGACGCTGCAGGCCGGCCCGCGCCTCGCGCGCGTCGTGACGCAGGACATCGTCTACGTCCCCGGCCGCCCGGTGAACAACGCGCTCGCGTGGCTCGACCGCGGCAAGTTTTGCCGCGAGAAGGAGGGCTACGAGGCGATCGTGCGCTCCGCCGGCCTGCGCATCGAGGCGTCGGACCTCGTCCCATCGCACCCGCAGAACCGCTACGTCGTCTACCTCATGATGACGCTCGCGCCCGCGCGATGAGCCGCTCCGCCGCGCTGCCGGCGAAGACGCTCTACGGCCTCCGCGCCGAGCGCCGCCTCGTGCGCGTGTTCTTCCTGCTCGTCGCCGTGCCGATGTTCTGCGTCTTCCCGTACCTGCGCGGCATCTTGAACCCGAACGAGTACGTCCGCGTCTACACGGTGATGTCGCTCGTCGAGGAGAAGACGTTCTCGGTCGACACCGAGGTCCAGACCTTCGGCCACGTGAACGACATGGCCCTCGTGAAGAAGCCCGACGGCCTCATGCACTACTACATGGTGAAGGCGCCGGGCGTCGTCTACGCGGCGCTCCCGGGGTATTGGGCCTTCTCGAAGGTGTCGGCGTGGCTCGGGAAGAAGTATCCCGCGCCGACCGCGCCCGAGGAGGAGCGCGTGACGTGGGTGCGGCGCGCGACGTGGGCGTGCCGCATCTCGGCGGTGCAGCTGCCGTGCTTTCTCTTCCTCGTGTGGTTCGAGCGCTTCCTCCGGCGCTTCTCGCCGGACGTGTCGCTGCGCCTCTCCGCCGTCGCCGCCGCGGGCCTCGGGACGAACTACCTCGCGTACGTGCACATGTTCGCGAGCCACGCGCTCTACGCGGTGTTCTCGTTCGCGTCGTTCGCGCTCGCCGTCGAGGCGCTCGCCGACTCGCGCGGCGATCCGAAGAAGCGCCGCGCCTCGCGCGCGTTCCTGTGCGGCTGGTTCGCGTCGGGCTGCGTGATGCTCGAGTACCACGCGCTCTTCGTCGTCGTCCTCCTCGCGCTGTTCGGCCTCTTCGTCTTCCGCCACTGGCGCGCGGCGCTCGCGCTCTC
>JAYVXL010000683.1:0-4035 GCA_043785185.1 Myxococcales bacterium | reverse complement strand
TCGGGCCGCGCCTCCTGCCGATCGGCTCGCTCGCCGGACTCTTGTGGTTCGACATCGTTCGACGCGCCGGCGTCGAGGTCACGACCGCGCGCTTCATGCGCCTCGGCGCGCTGGTGCTGGTGCCCACGCTCACCGTGTCGCTCGGCCTCCTCTACGTGCTCGCGCCGCCGTAATCGCGAGGGTGTCCCGGCGCCCGCGCCACCATGGGACGAAGCGCGCCGCTACGGGCGGCGTTCTCCCCCGCCGATGCGCGCGCGTTGCAGAGGCAGGACCCATGCACTGACCGTGGGTGACGGCAACTTCGTGATCCCGTGCGACTCGTCGAGCAACCGAGCGCTCGTCGACGCGATGGTGGAGCCCGGCCGGCCGCTCGTCGTCGCCAGCGACGCGTCGTGCGTCTGCGTCCGGCACACCTACGACAACTTCCCGCAGTCCAACTGGGCTGCCGCACCGCGCGAAGCACATCCTCAACCGGCGCGCAGCGCCGCGCGTTCGCCCCACGGGCAGCCGAACGCCTGCGGCTTGGTCAGCACCCAGAGCGTCGGCACCGGCGCAGGCTGAGGCGGAAACGGGCCGTCGCCGTCGGTGAAGTAGACGACGCCGTCGATGTCGTGCGCGCTGAGCACCGCCGGCGTGAAGACCGGGCGGAGATCGGTGCCGCCGCGACCGGCGACCTCGACGAGCTTGCCGGCGAACGGGTAAATGCGCGCGATCGACACGTCGCACTCGGCGATCGTGACGTGCGCGCGCTCCGACAGCACGACGAGCTGCCGCGCGATCTCCTCGAGCTCGCGGCGGCTCATGCTGAGCGACGTGTCGATCGCGACGAGGAGGCGCGGATCCTCGCTGCGGCGCGGCGCCCACGTGCGACCGGGCACCTCGAAGATGCGCGACGGGAAGCGGCGACTGGGCCGCGACCACGTATGCACCGGCGACCGCGCGCGCGCGGCGAACATCGCGAGCGCTGCGCGCCAGTCGATGGCGTCGTCGGGCGCGCGCGTGGTCTCGTAGAGCTCCTCGATCAGCCGCCCTGGCGTGCGCCCGGCGATCTGGAAGCGGCGCGCCTCGCGCGGATCGTCGTCCGGCGCGTCCGCCCCTTCGAGCGCGCGGCCGATGAGCAGCGCCGTCTGCGCGACGCCCCCCGGTGAGGCCTCGCCCCGCGCGAGGAAGCGGTGCTCGTCGATCGCCCCGTGGCTCCCCTCCCCCTGCGCCGGACGCGGCCGCGCGCCGGTGCTCTCCAGGTGCTTCACGAGCAGCTCGTAGCGTTCGCGCGTGCTCTGGTGCGCCCGCATCCCCGCCGCCGCGTACGCCCGCCACGTGATCGCCGGCGGCAGCGCCTCCTCGATGTACTCGTTCGCGGACATCTCGATCGCCAGATCCATGAGCTCGGGCTCTTCGCACTGCGCGAACTTCGGCTGCGCGAGGTGGCCGAGCACGACGTGGTGCACCTCGTGAAGGAGCACGCCGCGCAGGAACTGCGGCTCGGCGATGAACGACTCGACGTTCACGTGCAAAAAGAACCGCCCGTCGTGCAAGGACACCGCCATGCGCGTCACCGACGGGTCCGCGACGGGCGTGAGCTTGGCGAGGACGGCCGCGTAGTACGGGTACGCCTCGCGAAAGCCGGGCTCGCGGAGGAAGCCGTCGAGCCACGCCTCGATCTCGCTCGGCGGGCGCGGCGCCGCGCTCACGCGCTACGTCCCCGGGCGCACCGGCGTGATGCCGACGCGCTTCAAGGTCTCGACGAGCGGCAGCGCGTCTCTCTCGGGCAGCTGCATGAGCACGTGCCCCAGGCACTGCCGCGCGACGTTGCTGCGCTTCAACTCCGGGAGGCGCGCCGGCTGCTCGAGGTACGCGCGGAGCGCCGTCACCGCGAGCGCGACGCGGTGGCGGCGGTTCGGATCGGCGCGCCACGCCGCGAGCTTCTTCTCGGCGGCGCTGCCGACGAAGCCCGCGACGAGCTCGGACGGGAGCACGTCGACGAGCGCGCTCGCCGTCGGGTTCTGGCCGAGCGCTTCTTGGAGGCGCTCGCGCTGGTCGCCGGGGAGATCCGCGAGGAGGGCCTCGAACGACGCGAGCGTCAGCTGGTGCTGCGCCGCGAGGACGCCGGCCTCGGGCCCGGCGAGGAGCGGCACGAGGCGCGTCACGATCTCGTCGAGCCGGTCGGTCTTCCCCTGCTCGCGGTAGCTGGCGATCTCTTTGGCGCGCGGCGTCCCGGGCGCGTACGTCGCGAGCAGCTCGCGCACGTCGAACGAGAGGCGCGCGCCCCACGAGCCTTGCGACGCGAGCAGCGCCTCGACCCACGCCATCGGCAGGTACCCGCCGAGCGCGTCGCGCAGGAGCGCGCCGTCGGCGAGCTCCGCGGCCGTGAACGCCTGCAGCAGCTCCGACGCGTACGTCCACGTGCGCGGCGGCACGTCCTCGAGGATGCGCTCGTGCGTCTGCGCGAGCGCCAGCACCCCGGGGTGGAGCGACTGCGTCTGCGCCCACGCGAGCCACGCCGCGCGATCGGCGCGCACGCTCATTTGCAGGAACCGCGCGCGCAGCGCCTTGTCGAGCGCGGTCACGTGGTACTCGGCCGTCTGCGGGTTCACCGTCGCGACGCACACCCAGCCGGGCGGGAGCACGTACTCGTGCAGACGCCGCGCCGACAGGAGCTGAAGCGCCGGCTGCTGAATGTACCGCTCCGCGCGGTTCAGCTCCTCGAGCATGAGGATGCCCGCGCCGTCGCGCGGGAGCACGCTCGGCAGCGCGTACTCGGTGCGGCCGTCCCGGACGACGGGGAGGCCGACGAGGTCCGGCGGCTCGAGGAGGCTGAGGTCGAGGATCGTCGTCGCGATGCCGAGCCCGTCGGCCACGCGCCTCACGATCTCGCTCTTGCCTACGCCGGTCGGCCCCTCGAGGAGGACCGCGCGGCGCGCACGGTACGCGACGGCGAGCACCTTTTCGAGTCGCGGTCCGACCGGGATCGCGAGCGCGCGGAGGTCGGCCGTCGCCGAGGGCTTCGAGGCTGCGTGCGCCACGGCCAAACCCTTAGCACGCCCGCTCAGACCTCGCGCGCCTGCCAGCGGCCGCGACGGAAGAGGAGCCCAGCGGTGACGCTCTGCACCGTGTACGCCGCGGTGATCGCCAGAAATGCGCCGCGCGGACCCATGCCCAGCACCTTCGAGAGCACGAGCGCGCACGGGATCTTGAAGAGCCAGAACGCGCCGAGGTTGATGAGCATCGGCGTCATCGTGTCGCCGGCGCCGTTGAACGCCTGGACCGCGACCATTCCGAAGGCGAAGACGAGGAAGCCGACCGCGATGATGCGCAGGCACTCCGCGCCGTAGGCGGCGACGAGCGGATCGACCGAGAAGAACCCGACGAGCGCGTGCGGGACGACGACGAACAGGATGCCGACGGGAACGAGGAGCGCCAAGTTGTAGCCCGCGATCGTGAAGACGGCGCTGCGCGCGCGCTCGGGCGACTTCGCGCCGAGGTTCTGCCCCACGAGTGTGGCGGCCGACTGCGCGAGGCCCCACGACGGCAAGAGCGCGAAGACGGCGAGGCGCATCGCGACGGTGTAGCCCGCGAGGGCGGCGCTCCCGTACGTCGACACGATGCGGACGAGCGCGAGCCAGCTGGCCGTCTCGACGAGCACCTGCGCGGTCGCCGGCGTCGCGAGTCGGAGGAGCTCGCCGATGACCTTGAGGCGCACCGTCAGGTGCCGCCGGACGATCGCGAGGTGGCCGCGCCGGCGCGCGAGCACGACGAGCTGGTAGCCGACGCCGAGCGCCCGGCTGGCCGTCGTCGCGATCGCGGCGCCGGTCACGCCCATCGCCGGGATCGGGCCCACGCCGAAAATGAGGCACGGCGCGAGCGCCATGTTGACCACGTTCGCGAGCCAGAGCGCGCGCATCGCAAAGGCCGCGTCGCCCACGCTGCGGAAGACGGCGTTCACCACGAAGAGGAGGAGGACGGTGACGCTGCCGCCGAGCATGACGCCGGTGTACGTCGCGCCGCCGAGGACGACGGCGGCGTCCGCTCCCATCC
>JAYVXL010000682.1:0-4040 GCA_043785185.1 Myxococcales bacterium | reverse complement strand
TCGTCGGGAGCTCGGTGTTGAGCGACATCTCCGGCCGCTTCGGCGAATAGCGAAGGATGTGGAAGTCACCGCGTGCCGCGCTTTCGCCGGTGGAGACGAGGGCCTCCTCGTCGGCGTGCGCGACGCTCGCCGGCGCGAGGCCGAGGAGGGCGACGGCCGCGATGGCGGCGGGGCGGGCGAGCTTTGCGAGCGCGGACGGGGCGACGAACGGCATCGTGGGGGACTCCTGGGGGTCGGGGTCGCGCATAATAGGGGCAGCGCGCCACGTTGTTTGGCGCGAAACGGTGGAATATTCAAACCGTTTCGCTCACATTCACATTTTCCAGCGGACGCGGAAGGCGCGGCGGACCGCGGGACACGGTCGATCCCGCGGCTTTCGTGCTACTTCGTCGGACATGTGGAAGGCGCGCCATCTTCTCGGGATCGAGACGCTCTCCGCCGGCGACGCGACTTCGATCCTGGATCACGCGGACACCATGCTCGGCCGCTGGGCCGCCGGCCCGGAGGCGCGCAAGGGGGCGAGCCTGCGCGGCAGGACGGTCGTGAACCTCTTCTTCGAGGCGTCGACGCGCACGCGGACGTCGTTCGAGATCGCCGCCAAGCGCCTCGGCGGGGACGTCGTCAACGTCGCCGCCGCGACGTCGAGCGTGACGAAGGGCGAGACGCTCGTCGACACCGTGCGCAACATCGAGGCGATGCGCGCCGAGGTGATCGTGCTCCGTCACGCCGCGAGCGGCGCGGCGCACTACGTCGCGACGCGCACGGGGTCACAGATCGTCAACGCCGGTGACGGCACGCACGAGCACCCGACGCAGGCGCTCGTCGACGCCTTCACGATCCGCCGCAAGCGCGGGCCGATCGCCGGGCTCGTCGTCGCGATCTGTGGGGACATTCTGCACTCGCGCGTCGCGCGCTCGAACGCGCTGCTCCTCACGCGGCTCGGCGCCAAGGTGCGCTTCTGCGCGCCGCGCACGATGATGCCGCGCGAGCCGCGCGCCATCGCCGACGTGGAGATCGCCCGCACGCTCGACGAGGCGGTGGCGGGGGCCGACGTCGTGATGATGCTGCGCATCCAGAACGAGCGCCTTAGCGGCACGATGATGGCGACGACCCGGGAGTACAGCCGCACGTTCGGGCTGAACGCGCGCGTCCTCGCCGGCGCCAAGCCCGACGCCATCGTGATGCACCCCGGCCCGATCAACCGCGGCGTCGAGATCGGCAGCGATCTGGCCGACGGTCCGCGCAGTGTCATCCTCGACCAGGTCGAGTCCGGCGTCGCGGTGCGCGCCGCGGTGCTCGAGATGCTGGTGGCCGGCGCGGGGCCAAACTGAAGCGCTGAAGCGCTGAAGCTCAGCGCACGACGCGGATCACGTGCGGGGGGCGGGCGATGAAGTCCGCGGTCGCGACGCTCGCCAGCGCGGCTCGCAGATCCCGTTCGCGCGCGATGTGGGTCATCAGGACGACCTGCACCGTCGCGCCGCTCGCGTCGCCGCCGCCCTTCTGCACCATCTCCTCGATCGACACGCGCGCGTCGCCGAGCGCGCCGGTGATGCGCGCGAGGACGCCTGGGCGATCGAAGACCTCGAAGCGCAGGTAGAACGCCGTCTCCACCGCGTCGAGCGGCGCGACCGCGCGCTCGGCGAGCTGGATGCCCCGCGTCATGAGGCCCGCGGCGCCGTTGCGCTTGGCGCGGGCGACGTCGAGGACGTCCGCGACGACGCTCACCGCCGTGGGCATGTCGCCGGCGCCGCGCCCGGAGAGCAGGCACGGACCGAGCGCGCGGCCCTCGAGCGCGATCGCGTTGAGGACGCCGTTGACGTTCGCGAGGGCCTCGTCTTTCGGCACGAGCGCGGGGTGGACGCGGAGCTCGACGGCGTCGCCGCAATCCTTCCCGATGGCGAGGTGCTTGATCGCGTAGCCGAAGCGGCTGGCGAACTCGTGGTCGATGGGCTCGATGCCGCGGATGCCTTCGGTGGGGACCCGCGCGTGGTCGACGCGCGCGCCGAACGCGAGCATCGCGAGGACGACGAGCTTGTGCGCGGCGTCGTGGCCGTCGACGTCGAGCGTCGGATCCGCCTCGGCGTAGCCGAGCGCCTGCGCCTCCTCGAGCGCGGCGTCGAACGTCTTGCCGTCGCGCTGCATGCGCGTGAGGACGAAGTTGCACGTACCGTTGACGATGCCGCGCAGGCTCGTCACCCAGTCGCTGGCGAGCGCCTCGCGCAGGACGCGGATGACCGGGATGCCGCCGCCCACCGACGCCTCGAACGCGAGGTCCACGCCGCGCGCGATCGCGCGGTCGACGAGCGCCGGCCCGTGGAGCGCGAGGAGCATCTTGTTCGCCGTGACGACGCCGCGCCCCGAGTCGAGGGCGCGCTCGACGTAGCCGCGCGCGGGCTCCTCGCCGCCCATCACCTCGACGAAGACGTCGATGCCCGGATCGCCGAGCACCGCGTCGGGATCGGTCGTGAGGAGGTCGCGCGAAAGCTCCGGCACGCGCTCCTTTTCCATGTCGCGCACGAGAACGCGCGCGACGTGGAGCGGCGCACCGACGCGCTCGGCGAGGTACTCGGCGTTCTGTTGCAGGAGCTGCACGACGCCACCGCCGACGGTGCCGCAACCCAAGAGGCCCAGCGTGACCTTGTTCATGCGGCCCGAACCGTAGCTAGAAACCGGGGTCGCGCGCCACCGCGCTCGTCGGGGTGCTCGGCGGGGCGCTGGTCGTCGGGCCCATCGGCGCGCTCGTCAGGACGCTCGGCGGGGCGCTCGTGGTCGGGCCCATCGGCGCGCGCGGCGCGCGGGGCGGTCGGGGAGGCGCGACGCGGTGCGGCGGCGCGGCGCCGGCGCCGCCGGTCGCGGTCGCGGTCGCGGTCGCCGCCGTGGTCGCGGTCGCGGTCGTAGGCGAGACGGCAGGCAGCGTGTCGACGCCCACCTCGGGGACCTTGCTCCTCCCCTCGGGCGGGGACGCGAGCTCCTCGGCCTTCGGCGGGCGCCTCGCCATCCACACGAGCACCAGCACCGCGACCGCGAGCGCGCCGACGAAGGTCGCGAGCATCGCCGTCCGACCCCGCCGCCGCACGGCGCGGAGGGTCAAGACCGTCGGCAGCGCCGCGCGGGCGGGCGGGGGGCGGTAGGCGCGCTCCGGAGCGGGCTCCGCGGGGATCGACTCGGCCGGCGGCCGGCCCTCGCGCGCCGCCGTGAGCGCCGCGGCGAACGCGTCGGCGCTCGGGTAGCGGCGCTCGGGCGCCTTCGCCAGCGCCTTGGCGAGCGCGCCCCAGACGAGCGGCGGCAGCGCCTCGAGCGGCGGCGGCTCTCGCTCGAGGATCGCGGCGACGACGGCGTGGTAGCTGCCGCCGGCGCTGGCGAACGGGTTCTCGCCGGAGAGCATCTCGTAGACGAGGATGCCGAGGGAGAACAGATCGCTCCGCGCGTCGGTGTCATTCGAGCCACGCGCCTGCTCGGGCGACATGTATGCGGGCGTGCCGAGCAGCGTGCCGCTCCCGGTGATGCGCGGCGCATCGGGGGCCTCGAGCTTCGAGATGCCGAAGTCGAGGATCTTGGGCGTCACGTAGCCGTCCGGATCGGTCGCGAGGAAGACGTTCGCCGGCTTCAAGTCGCGATGCACGATGCCGGCGGCGTGCGCGTGGCTCAAGGCGGAGAGCAGCGCGAGGGTGAGGTCGAGCGCCTCCTCGAGCGGCAGCGACGTCCGCCGATCGAAGGCGTCCGCGAGCGTCTCACCGTTCAGGAGCTCCATCACCAAGAGCAGCGCGCCTTCGTGCGGCGCCTCGAGCTCGAGGAGGTCGAACGTCCGCACGATGCCGCGATGGGAGAGCTTGGCCGCGGCGTGGGCCTCGCGGCGGAAGCGCGCGGCCGCTTCTCCCGCGCCCCCGGTCTCGGCGGGCAGCAGCTTCACCGCCACCTCGGCATCGGTCGCCAGGTTCTTCGCGACCCAGACGACCCCCGACCCTCCGAAGCCGGCAGGACGGGCGAGGCGGTACTTCTTCCCGACGACATCGCCCGCCGAAAGCGCGGCGACCCTCGGC
>JAYVXL010000681.1:0-12784 GCA_043785185.1 Myxococcales bacterium | reverse complement strand
CGAGCGAGCGCTCGAACTTCCGCATGGTGCGCGAGGCGCTCCTCGAGCCGGCGAAGATCGCGGACGACCACGTCTTCCGCATGCGCGGCGACGCGGCGGATCTCGACCAAGCGGCGAAGGACTACGAGGCGCTCCTCCGCAAGACGGTGCGGGTCGGCGCGCCGCCGTCGTTCGATCTCGTCGTCCTCGGGGTCGGCGACGATGGGCACACGGCGTCGCTCTTTCCCGGTCGCCCCGAGGTCATGATCACCGACCGGCTCGTCGTTGCCGTGCCGTCGCACGCCGGCCTCGAGCCGCGGATCACGCTGACGGCGCCGGTCATCGAAGCGGCTCGGCACGTGCTCGTGATGGCGCTCGGCAAGGCCAAGCACGCGCCGCTCGAGCGGGTCTGGGAGGTCTCGGGCGACAAGATGACGACGCCGGCCCGCCTCGTGCGCGACGTCCGCGGAGCGATCACCTGGGTGATCGATCGCGCGGCCGGCGGCATGGGCTGACGACCCGACACCTGCCACCTCGCAATCTCGCAACTCCGCGGACGTTGGCCACGCGGCGGCGCAGCGGGCGCGCATGAGGGCCGGATCCCTCACGTGGCGGTGTTGTGACGCAGGATTTACTTGAAACCCGCTCCACATCGGCTCCTACTTACGGGAGCATGAAGGACAGCGGCGCGCGACCAAGGGGGCCCTCGCGCGAGCCCGATTCGACGGTACGCATGCGCACGCAGGTGCTCGAAGGGCGAGCGCTCGACGTCGCGGTGAGCGTCGCCCCGGACGTCGACAAGCTCATCGCCGCGCTCGACGCCCGCGTGAGCGCGTGCGACCACCTGGCGTTCGACGAGATCACGGGCCGCATCGCGTACCGCGCCGGCGACAGGGTGCTCTTCGAGGGCGTCGTCGAGGAGCTCGGGCGCGTGGGGCGGGACGGTGTCCTCACGTTCGCGTGGCGCGCGCACCCCGACGCGCCGCCGCCCACGCCGCGCGTCGAGACGGCGCGGCACATGCTCCGCGGGCTCGGCCTGCACGCGCTCCTGCTCGGCGAGGTCGCGGTCGACGGCGCGTCGCCGAGCGATCTCGGGCTGCTCCTGCGCCTCGGCCTCCACTTCTACGAGGCCGACGGCCTGTTCCACGAGGAGCGCGGCGGCGCCACCGTCTACTACGCCGTGTTCGAGGGCGCCGCGCCCGAGCGGCCCGGCCGCTCCGGCAAGCTCGGGCAGACGATGGCGCACTTCCGCGTGCCGAGGACGACGTCGCGTCCCATCCCGCGCGAGGAGGAGGACGCAGGCGCTGCCCCGCGCGAAGAGTCCATCATCGTCCCGCCGGTCAACGTCGTGGCGCCGGTCGCCGCGGCCTACGCCATCGAGCCGCCGCCCGCGACCGAGCGCGCGCCGGCGCTCGTCGCCATTCTGCCCATCGCGCAGGTCGTGTTCGGCGATCTCGCGACCGACCTCGCCACCGTCCGCAAGGCGATGTTGCTCGTCCACGTCCTGCGCGGGCTGCCGCGCATCGTCCTCGTCGACCTCTTCGCCACCGACGGCGACGGCGAGCTGCGCGAGTTTCGCCCGTCGCCGAGCCTGTGCCGCGCGGTCGACGAGATGCTCGACGAGGAGGAGCAGAAGGGCAACGCGAGCTTCAGCCGCCTCATCGTCGAGATGTCCGCCGACACCTCGATCGACATCCGCGTTCGCTGACGCCGCCCGGCGCCGCGCCGGCTACTTGAGCCAGGCGCCGATCCGCGCGACGACGTTGTCGACGGACAGGCCGAGCTTCTCGGCGACGACCTTGTCCGGCGCGCTCGCGCCGAAGCGGTCGATGCCGATGGGCAGGCCGCCCTCGCCGACCCAGATGCGCCACGGCTCGGAGCGCCCGGCCTCGATCGACACGCGCCGAACGCCCGGCGGCAGCACCTTGTCGCGGTAGCTCTGGTCTTGGCTCGCGAACTGCTCGAGGCACGGCGCCGACACGACGCGGACCTTCTTGCCGTCCTTCTCAAGCCGTTCGCGCGCGCCCATCGCGAGGCCGACCTCGCCGCCCGTCGCGAGGATCACGAGCTCCGGCTTTCCGCCCGTCGCGTCCTGGGCGACGTAGGCGCCCTTGAGCACGTCCTTCGGGTCGAAATTCGCGTCGCGCTTGATCGTCGGGAGCTTCTGGCGCGACAGCGCGAAGAGCGTCGGTCCGTGCGTGCGCTCGAGCGCCATCGTCCACGCCGCCGCGCATTCGAGCGCGTCGGCAGGCCGTACGACGTGGAGGTTCGGGATGAGGCGCAACGACCAGAGCTGCTCGATCGGCTGATGCGTCGGCCCGTCCTCGCCGACCATGATCGAGTCGTGCGTGAAGATCCAGATGGTGGGCAGCTCCATGATCCCCGAGAGGCGGATCGTCGGACGCATGTAGTCGCTGAAGATGAGGAACGTCGAGCCGTATGGGATGAAGCCGCCGAACAGCGCGAGGCCGTTCACTGCGCCGCCCATCCCGTGCTCACGAATGCCGAAGTGCAGGTTGCGGCCGGCGAACTCGCCGGTGTTCACGCTGCCGCCGGTGGTGATGAGCGTCTTGGTCGACGGCGCGAGATCGGCCGAGCCGCCGACGAGCGACGGCACCAGCTTCGCCGCCGCCTGCTGGATGATGTTCGAGGTGTTCCGCGTCGCGTCCTCCTTCTCGGGCACCGCCTTGAGGAGCTGCGCGTAGAGATCCTTGGGCACCGCGCGCGACGTGAACGCCTTCTCTTGCGCGGCGAGCTCGGGGTTGGCCTTCGCCCACGCCTCCACGCGCGCCGTCCACGCGGCGTGCTCCTTCTGGTTGTCCGCCGCGCGGTCCTTGAAGAGAGCGTAGACGGCCTCGGGGACGAAGAACGTCTTGTCCGGGTCCCAGCCCATGAGCTTCTTCGTCGCCGCGATCTCGTCTTTGCCGAGCGGCGCGCCGTGGGCGCCGTGCGTGTCGTGCGCGTTCGGCGCGCCTTGCGCGATGTGCGTGCGCGCCTGGATGAACGCGGGCTTGTCCTGCGCGAGCGCCTTGTCGACCGCCGCGCGGATCTGCGCGTGGTCATGCCCGTCGATCTTCTGCGAGAACCAGCCGTAGCTCTCGAAGCGTTTGCACGCGTCGTCGGTGTACGCGAGCTGGGTGTCGCCCTCGATCGTGATGTGGTTGTCGTCGTAGAAGAGGACGATGTTTCCGAGCCCGAGGTGGCCGGCGAGGCTCCCCGCCTCGTGGCTCACGCCCTCCATGAGATCGCCGTCCGAGCAGATGCCGAAGATGCGCACGCCCTTGGTCGGCTCGCCGAAGCGCGCCGCGTGCATCTTCGCGCCGAGCGCCATGCCGACGATGTTGCTGACGCCCGCGCCGAGCGGCCCCGTCGTCGTCTCGACGCCGGGGGTGAGGCCGTGCTCGGGGTGGCCGGGCGTCTTGCTGTCCCACTGCCGAAACTGCTGCAGCTGCGCGAGCGGCAGATCGTAGCCGGCCAGGTGCAGGGTCGAGTAGAGGAGCATCGACGCGTGGCCGCACGACAGGACAAAGCGGTCGCGGCCCTGCCAGCTCGGGTCGGCCGGATCGTAGCGGAGGTAGCGCGTAAAGATCTCGAAGGTGATGTCCGCGAGGCCCATCGGCGTGCCCGGGTGGCCGCTGTTGGCCTTCTCCACGCCGTCGATCGAGAGCGTCTTGATGGTGTCGACGGCGAGCTGGATGGTCTTCGGATCGTAGTCGCGCGGCATGGGAATCCCTCCAATGGAAAGCAGGGCTTCGGGAATATCACAGGACCCGAGCGCGCGGGGCGCGGAGCCGGCGCGCGCCTGGACTTCTTCTCGTGCGCTCGCGCTCTTAGTGTGCGGCGGCGAGCGCGCGCGCCGCGTAATACGCGCTGCCGGACAGACCGATGTCCGTGTCGAGGACGACGGCGACCGGCATCTTCTCGAGCAGCTCCTTGAAGCGCCCCTTGCCGGTGAAGCCCGCCGCGAAACCGCCGCGCGCGAGCTCGGCGGCGTAGTGCGCGGCGATGCCGCCGCAGACGAAGACGCCGGCGGTGGCGAGCGTCTTGAGGGCGAGGTTGCCCGCCTCGGCGCCATAGAGGCTCGCGAAGAGATCAAGGGCGCGGCGGCCGACGGGGCTCTGTCCCGCGGCGCCGAGCGCGCAAATCTCTTTGTTGCGATCGGGCGCGGCGGCGATGCGCGCGGCGACGGCGGGGGGATCCTCGAGCCCCCTGCCCTCGGTGAAGAAGTCGTAGAGGTTGCCGAGGCCCGGCCCTGCGACGACGCGCTCGTAGCTCACGTGCCCGCCGAAGCGCGCCGCCAGGAACTGCAAGAGCTCCCACTCGAGCGCGCTCCTCGGCGCGAAGTCCGTGTGGCCGCCCTCGGTGGGGAGCGGCACGTGCTGCGCGCCGTCCCACACGAGCGCGGCCTCGCCGAGCCCGGTGCCGGCGGCGATGATCGCGAGCGTCCCACCCGAGGTCGCGGGCACGGCGTCGCCCAGCAGCGGGAACAGGCGCGCGCGCGGGACGGTCAGCGCGCCGTAGCCGAGCGCGACGAGATCGTTGAGCAGCGCCACCTTCGGGGCGCCGAGCGAGGCGGCGAGATCGCGCGCGTCGACGCGCCAGCCCAGGTTGGTGAGGTGCGCCTTGCCCTGGACGACCGGGCCGGCGAGGCCGAACGTCGCCGCGGCGAGCGCCGGCGGGTTCGGGCCGAGGAACGCGCGCGCCGCGTCCTCGAGGCTCTTGAAGTCCGCGCTCGCGAGCGAGCCCTGGCGGACCCGCGTGCGCCCGTCCGCCTCGAAGAGCGCGAAGCGCGCGTTCGTGCCGCCGACGTCACCGGCGAGAATCTGAGCCACGCGCGCGCCTAGAGGTTCGCGATCATCGCGTCGCCGAGCGACGGCTGGTCGATCTTGCCGAACCAGATGCTCCACGTCGCCTTCATGAAGTCGGCACCGGCGGCGCTCGCGCTGCCGCCGTTGGAGACGCTGATCGACGTCGTCTTCGACGCCGCGGAGTAGGAGATGGTCACGTACGTCCCCTCCTTCATCTCCTTGTTCATGGCGGCGAGGAACGGTCCGGTCTTGCCGCCGTCGCTGTAGCCGTTCATCTGGTACGCCTCCTTCAAGGCGTTCACGATCTTCTCGGCGTCGACGTCACGGAGCATGCGGAAGGTGAGCTTCTTGTCGACGTCCGCCTCGATGATCGCCTGCTTCGACTTCGCCCCGGGCAGCGCCTTCATGTCGTGACGGATCGCGTAGACCTTGACGCTCACGAACGCGACGCTCTTGGTGCGCACGCCGCTGCCGGTGAAGTACCAGCCGTTCTTGTCGGGCTCGAGGCCCCACGCAGTCGCGGCGAGCGTAACCAGGGCGAGGCAGACCAGGGCGAGGATCGAGCGCTTCATCACGCCGGCAACGTTAGCACCACCGGCCCGGAGGCCAAGCCCGTCTTGCTATTTGCGCGGCCCCGAGTCTTTCACCGCGGCCACGTGGCTCTCGTAGGTGTCGCTGAACGTGTGGCGCCCCTCGCCTTTGGCGACGAAGTAGAGGTAGCGCGTGACCGCGGGGCTCATCACCGCCTCGAGCGTGTGCGCGCCCGGGTTGCTGATCGGCCCGGGCGGCAGCCCCTCGTGCGTGTACGTGCTGTACGGGTTGTCGGGGTCGGCGTTCACGTCGTGGGTGATTCGCCCCGTGAAGCCGGCGCAGGACGCGAGCTTCTCCTTGAGGAGGAGGCAGCCGTAGCCCGCGGTCGGATCGGACTGCAGCACCTTGCGCTTGAACGTCGGGTCGCGGAGGCGGTTCAAGAAGACGCTGGCGATGATGCGGCGCTCCTCGTCCACGGCCGCCTCCTTCTCCAAGATCGACGCGAGCGTGACGATCTCCTTCATGCCCCAGTGGAGCGTCTGCGACAGGTCGAGCACGCCGTAGGGGTGGCGCTGCTCGAGCGCGAACCAGCGCTTGTCGAACTCCGCTTTCAAGCGCCGAACGACGTCCGCCGGCTCCGAGTCGCCGGCGAGCTCGTACGTCGCCGGGAAGAGGAAGCCCTCGATGCTTGCGCCGTCGACGTGCAGCTCCTGGAGGAGCGCCGGGTCTTCCGTCGCGTCGAGGAACGCGCGCTGCGTGCAGACGTGGCTCGCGTGGAGGCGCTTGGCCATGTCGAAGCGCGTCCAGCCCTCGGGGAACGTGACCCGGACGTGGGTGGCGGCGCCGTGACGTTCGAGGCGGCTCAGGAGCTCGCGCGGCGACAGATCGTCGGTAAGCAGGTGCGCGCCGCGGGCGACGTGCCCCTCGCCGGCGAGGCGCGCGTACGCCGCGAAGAGCCCAGGGTCGGCGATGAGACCCGCGGCGGAGAGGCGCCCGGCGAGCGCGCGCGGGGACTCGTCGCCGACGACGGTGAGCTCGACGTCGCGCCCCGCGCCGGGGCCGCGGCGCGACGGATAGACGACCGTGAGGAGGACGCCGGCGCCGAGGACGACGAAGAGGACGACGAGGGTGGCCGCGCCCAGGCGCCGAAGCGCGCGCGCGGCCGGCGTGCGGGCGACGACGGACGGGGAGGCGTTCGCGCCGCGTGACCGCCGCTTCTTGCGGCGCCGCCGCCGCGGTCCCTCGCCGCTCGGCGGCGGCGCGCTCTCCCCGTCCCCCCCGGGCGCGCTCACGACTCGCCCCGCGCCCGCGGCTGATCGAGCCACGCCTGCAGGATCATGCACGCGGCGGCCTCGTCGATGCGGCCCTTGGCCTTCTTGCCGCGCACCTCGCTCGCGGCGAGCTCGCGCGCGGCCTGCACGGTCGAAAGACGCTCATCCCACAGCTCGACCTCGCAGCCGGTCGCGTCGGCGATCTGCTGCGCGATGTCGCGCGCCTTGCGGGCGGCCTCCCCTTCCCCGCCCGTCATGTCGAGCGGCAAGCCCACGATGAAGCGCCCGACGTGCTCGGTGGCCACGAGGTCCTTGAGCGCGCGCATCAACTTTCCGCGATCCTTGCCGTCGAGGACGCCGCGGGGGTGGGCCATGCTGCGGAGCTCGTCGTCGATCGCCACGCCGACGCGAACACTGCCCAGATCGAGCGCAACGGTGCGACGCGGGCCCCTCATCGACGGCGCCAAAACGCTTACCGCGACCGCCGGGGATTGACCAGCATCGCGTGCGCGCGATCCCAGCTTGCTCCACGCCTCGGAAAAGGCGATAAGAGCCGGCGACTTGAAGACACTGCTCCGCGCCGCCAAAGGAATGAGCCACATCCTGCCGGGCGAGACCGCTCGGTGGCGCAAGGTCGACTCCGTCTTTCGCCTCACGATTGGCCTCTCGCTGCTCGCGTCGCCTTCGGCCGCGCAGCTCGGCGGCCGCGGCGGCGCCGGCAACCCCGGCCAGCGCGCGCCCACGCAGTCGTCGCCGACGCAGAACAAAACCGTCGGCCCGCGCTCGGGCGGCGACGATGACGATCAGCGCATCCAGGTGACCCAGCGCGCCGAGCCGACGGCCCAGGCGCCGGTCGATCCGCTCGAAATCCCGCCCGAGGTGCAGCCGAAGATCGGCACCGACTCGGACCAGAGCCTGCCGCCGGCCACCGGCGAGCTCGAGCGACAGTACTTCCCGTACTACCAAGAGCGGCGCGGCGACTACCGCTTCCGCATGATCCCGCCGCTCCACTTGGAGCACACGCGGGGCGTGGGCACCGCGCGCGAGGACACCGAGTCACTCACCGGACTCCTCTATTACCGCCGCCGTTCGCCGCAGATGGACGCCGACGTCCTCTTCCCGCTCGCCTGGCGGGTGCGCGATCGCGAAAACCACGTCCTCGTCCTCGGCCCGCTCGCCCACCGTGAGGCCCCCGGCGAGCACGACAACTGGGTCGCGCCGCTCGTCTTCGAGGGGGAGCGAAAGGACGGCGGCTACTTCCATTCGCCGCTGCTCCTGACGACGTCCCACTGGAACGAAAAGGGCGCGTTCACGATCGCGGGCCCGTACTTCAGGAACCGCACGGGCAGCGACATCGACTGGGGTGTCGCGCCGCTCTTCTTCCACGGGGACAACGGAAACAAGGACGGCGCGCGCCGGACGTACACGCTGGCGCCCCTGTATTTCCACAGGGAGCGCGAGATCGACGAGAGCGCGCTCACGGTCGTCGGCCCGGTCATCTCCGCGAGCACGCCGACGCGGCAGATCTTCGACGTGGCGCCGCTCCTCTTCACCATCCGCGGCAAGCCCGAGACGGGCGGCATCCGCGAGAGCCACACCACGCTGTTTCCGCTGTTCCACTACGGCGTCTCGGACACGCAGTCGCTCTTCGTCGTGCCCGGTTACCTCCGCCGCGTCACGCAGACGTCCGACACGTTCATCACGCCGCTCGTGAGCCACTCGACGACGCGCAACGGCTCCACGTCGCTATGGATGGTAGGGCCGCTCGCCCCCATCTACTACGGCTTCAAGGACACCGACGTCGGCTACCACGCGACGGGCATCCTGCCGTTCTACTTCGGCACGGGCGGTCCGACGGGCTGGAGCATCCTCACGCCGCTCTTCGGTCGCTGGGAGAGCTACGGCGTGTCGCGTTCGTACTGGTTCTTCCCGAACGTCACGCTCTCGAGTGATCTCCACGGCTGGGAGACGGACATCCATCCGCTCGTGTACGTCGGCCGAAGCGAGGAGAGCTCGCACACCGTCCTCGCGCCGGTCTTCTGGGACTTCGCGAGCCCGAAGGGCCGGACCACCATCGGCTTCCCCGTCTACTGGCGCTTCGCCGACACGGCGGAGGGCTCGGTCACGCAGGTCGCCGGCAACACGCTCTACATGGAGCGCAAGACCGCGGCAGGGACCGACTGGCAATTTCACCTTCTCCCGGTCTTCTCCTATGGTGAAAATCCGACGGGCTACTGGTGGAACGTGCTGCTCGGGCTCGCGGGCTACGAAAAGGCGGGGAACTACTCGCGCATCAAGGCGTTCTGGATTCCGATCCCGATCAGCGGCTCGGCGTCGACGGTTTCGGGTCTAAATTCGAACCGTTACGAATGAAACGTAAAGCGTTGTCGATGAACTGCGCGCGCGTTCAGCTTGGCGAGGGATCGTTTCGTTTCAAACGAACGAGGTGATCGCGCGATCGCGCCCGGCGAACGGGGAGCGATCTTGGCGACTTACTGACCAGCGCTCATCTCGCGATCGAGCGATCGACCCCGCGGCTCACCCAACTTCTCAGCTCTCGCGCGCTCTGCCGACGACGCGCGCGACGGTCGCGATCGCCTCGTCGATTTCGGCGGGCGTCGTCGACTCCCCCATCGAGAAGCGGACGCACGAGACCGCGAGCGCGGGGCCGAGCATCGCGGAGACGACGACGGAGGGCTCGATCGTCCCCGCGCTGCACGCGCTGCCGCTGGAGACGCAGAGGCCTTCGAGGTCGAGGGCGGCCACGAGCTCCGCGCCGACCCAGCCGGCGGAGGCGAACGCGAGGTTGGCGACGTGCGGGACGCGGGGTCCGTCGCCGACGCGGACGGCGCCCTGCGCGACGAGCGCGGCTTCGAGGCGATCGCGCAGCGCCGCGAGGGTGGCGTAGCGCGCGGGGGACGTCCGCGCGTGACGCGCGGCGACCGCGAGGCCGGCGGCGCCGATCGGGTCGACGGTGCCGGGACGGAGCCCGCGCTCCTGCGACCCGCCGAGGACCACCGGTCGTACGCGCACGCCGGGGCGCGCCACGAGCGCGCCGGCGGTCTTCGGGCCGCGAAACTTGTGCGCGGCCAGGGCGAGCGTGTCGGCCTGGCCGAGGACCGAGAGATCGGCGAGCTTGCCGAAGGCCTGGACGGCGTCGACGTGAACCCGCGGATGGCCAGGATGCCGGCCGACGCGCGCGAGCACCTCGGCGAGCGGCTGGATTACGCCCGTCTCGCCGTTGACCGCCTGCACGGCGACGAGGCGGACCGACGGCTCGGCGAGGGCGCGGTCGAGATCGCCCAGATCGATCGTGCCGTCCCCGCGCACGTTCACCCACCGAACGCGGGCCTTGCCCTCGCGCTCGAGCGCCTCCGCCACCTTTGCGACCGACGGGTGCTCGAGGCGGCTCGTGACGAGGACGGGGGCCTCGGCGCCTCCGCTCGGAGATGGGGGCGCGTCGTCGAAGGCCGAGCGAACGGCGAGGTTGTTCGCCTCGGTGCCGCCGCCGGTCAAGATCACGTCGCGCGGGTCGGCGTCCGCGAGCGCGCCGACGGCGGCCCGCGCGTCCTCCACGAGGGCGCGGGCGGCGCGGCCGGCGGCGTGGATGCTGGACGGATTTCCCCAGCCCCGCTCGGCCGCGTCGCGCATGGCGGCGACGACCTCGGGGAGCGGCGGCGCGGTGGCGTTCCAGTCGAGGTAGGGCACGCTGGACCCGTAGCCTAATTCGTCGCCTCGAGGACGACGGTGGGCGCGCGCTTGGCGACGCTCAGGCAGAACGCGGCGCCCGACAGGTACCGCCCCTCGATGGTCATGCCGCCGGTGACGCGCACGTCGCCGCCGAGGCCGCGCGCGACGCGCCGGACGATCGCGAGGCCCACGCCGACGCCGCCGTGCGCGCGCGTCGGCGAGCCGTCGAGTTGGCGGAACGGCTCGAAGATGCGCTCGGCGCGGTCGGGCGGGATGCCCGGTCCGGTGTCCGCGACGTAAAGCTCGTAGGTCGTCTCGAGCGGGCGAACGAGCACGCCGACGGCGCCGCCTTCGGGCGTGAACTTCGCGGCGTTGTCGAGCAGCTGCCCGATCGCGCGGATGAGGCGGTCGCTGTCGCCGTACGCGGGCATGCCGCCGCGCGGGAACTCCTCGAGGAGCGTGATGCGCCGCTCGGCGAAGTGGTCGGCCTGCTGCGCGACCGCGCGCCGCACGGTGTCGAGAAAATCGTAGTCCTTGTGGAAGAAGCGCATCCGCCCCGTCTCGAGGCCCGTCACGTCGATGAGGTTGTCGAGCGTGCCGCGCAGCCGCCGGACGCAGTCGTCCATCGCGCGCAGGGCCTTTCGCTGCGAGTTGGTGACGGGGCCGAGCTCCTCGTCCGTGAGCATGCGCAGGTAGCCGACGATGGGCGTCAGCGGCGTCGCGAGCTCGTGCGAAATGTTGCGGTAAAACTCGGTGCGCAGGCGATCCATGTCGCGCAGGCGCTCGTTGGCGGCCGACAGCTCCGCGACCTTCTCTTCGAGGTGCCCGACGATTCGCCCGCTCTGCAATCGCAGGCGCTCGCCCGTGGCGTCGGCGCTCGAGTTCTGCCGCTCGCGGTGGCCGCCCAGGAACTGCCGCACCTGCCGCGCGAACTGACGCGCGTCGATCGGCTTCTGGAGGAACCCGTCGCAGCCGACGGCGAAGCTCGTCTCCCGATCGCCCTCCGCCGTGATCGCGATGATCGGCACGCCCTTCAGCGCCGGGTCGCTCCGCAAGCGCAGCGTGACCTCGTAGCCGTCGAGTCCGGGGATGTTCAGGTCGACGAGGATCAGATCCGGCCGCTGCGTGAGCGCGTGGCGCACGCCTTCGAGGCCGTCGGCGGCGTCGATCACCTCGATCCCTTCGGAGGAGAGGAGCTTCCTGACGAGCAGCCGGTTGCGCGGATCGTCTTCGATGTGGAGGACGCGCGGCATTGCCTCCCCGAACTCTAGCCCAAATGGCCGCCGTTCTCCCGTGCGTTACGCTTTACTTCCGCGGCGGGCCGACTACGTTCGGGGCCGAATGAACGCCTCCCGCAACCCCCGCCCGTCTCGCGCCCCCGCGGCCGCCTTCCTCGGAGGCGCGTGCCTGTTCGGCGTCGCGTGCGCCAACCTCACGGCCCCGCCGGAGCCGATCGCCACCGACACGACGACGGCCGCCACCGCGGCGGCGGCGGCGCAGCCGCGCGGCTCGGCCCCGCCGCCGAGCCAAAAGCCCGTGCCGACGGCCCCCCTCGCGACCGCGCAGCCGCAGCCGGACGCGAAGATCCAAATGAAGGACCTCGTCGTCGGCAAGGGCCAGGAGGCCAAGACGGGCGACACCGTGAGCGTGCACTACGTCGGCACGCTCACCGACGGGAAAGAGTTCGACCAGTCGCGCAAGCGCGGCCAGCCGTTCACGTTCCCGCTCGGCCAAGGGCGCGTCATCAAGGGGTGGGACCAGGGCGTCGTCGGCATGAAGGTCGGCGGAAAGCGCAAGCTCACCATCCCGCCGCAGCTCGCGTACGGCGATCGGGCGACCGGGTCGATTCCGCCGAACTCGACGCTCGTGTTCGAGGTCGAGCTGCTCGAGATCAAGAAGTGAGGGCCGCGCCCTCGATCGCGCTCGCGGCCGTGGTGCTCGCGGGCGGCATCCTCGGCGCGTGCGGCAGCACCGCGCCGGCCCCGCACCCCCCGGAGGCGACGCTGACGACGGCGGGGACCGCGGCGGGCACCGCGACGGCGACGACCCCCGCGACGACGACCGCGACCGCGGCCGGGACGGCGACCGCGAGCGACCCCTCGGGGAAGCCGCGCGGGGTGAAGATCGGCGCCCGCCACGTCCTCATCCAGTGGATGAACGCGGAGCGCGCCCCCGCCAGCGTCGTGCGCACGCGCGAGCAAGCCCGCAAGGTCGCCGAGGAGGTCCTCCGCCGCGCCAAGGCCGGGGACGACTTCGCCCGCCTCGCCGTCGAGTACTCGGACGAGCCGAACGCCGCGGCGCGCGGCGGCTCGCTCGGCCTCTTCACGCGCGGCCAGATGGTCAAGCAGTTCGACGAGGTCGTCTTCGCGCTCGCCGTCGGTCAAATCAGCGACGTCGTGGAGACCGGCTTCGGCTTCCACGTCATCCAGCGCACCGAGTGAGCGCATGAGCGCCTTCCCGCTGCGTCCGCGCGTGGCCTACGGGCTCGCCTTCGTGAGCGGGCTC
>JAYVXL010000680.1:0-4042 GCA_043785185.1 Myxococcales bacterium | reverse complement strand
GGGCGAGCACGTGGCGGCGCGAGGCGGAGATCGCCGCGCTCCTCGGCGCGGCGGCGAAGCACCCCGCCTTCGCGGACCGCGTCGCCGACGTGGCCAAGGGGCGGGTCGTGGAGGGGCCGCTGCTCGACGCGCTCGCGTGCGCGCCGCTCATGGGCGGCGGCGCGGCGCTCGGCGCAAAGGAGAACGCGGAGGTGCGCGCGCGCCTCGAGATCCTCATCTGGGAGGCGGGCGCGAGCGCGCGCGAGGTGGCGGGCCTCGGGCCCTGGCTCTGGGGCTCGGCCGAGACGTTCGACGCGATGATCGCCGGGCCGGCGCACGGCGCGCTGCGCGGCCGCGTGCTCGCCGCGCGGTGCCTCGAGGTGAGCGTGCGTGGCATGCCGAAGACCGCCGACCCGGAGCTCGTCGGGCGCACGCTCCAAGTGCTCCAGCCGCTCCTGCTCCACCCCGAGCCGCTCGTGTGGGTGCACGCGGCGCGCGCGCTCGGGCGGCTGACCGGCGCGCTCGAGCAGATGGAGGGCACGCTCCTCGACTGGGTGCTCGGCGATTCGCGCCTGCTAAGGCAGCGCGCGCTCACGGCGTTCGCGTCGCTGCCCGAAGGGCGCCTCACGTTCCTCGCGAGCCAGCTCGTCGCGATCCTCGACGCGCCGGACGACGACGGCTCCACGCTCGCCGCCGTCGCCGCCGCGACGCCGTACCTCTTCTTCGAGCGGCGCGAGCTCTGGGATCGGCTCGCCGGCCGCATCCTCGTCGGCGACGGCGGCGCGGTGGCGGCGCGCGCGCTCGCGCGCGGCCTGGCGACGTTGTGGCGCCGCGGCAGCCGCGAGGCCGAGCTCGAGTCGCCCATGCGCGAGCTTCGGAACCTCGCGCGCTCGGCGCGGCCGACGTCGCTCGAGGAGGCGCGGCGGTGGCTCGAGGTCATCGCCGTCACCGACGGCGTCGACGGCGCCGAGCGCGATCCGCTCGATCTCGAGCTCGGCCTCGAGAACCTCGTGCGCCTCGCCGCGCAGTACGACGACGAAGAGGCCGACGCCCGCGCCGCGCGCTTCGCGTCGCAGCTCGCCGTCACGTTCGTCGAGGCGCGAAAAATCGCGCTCGGCCGCGGCCGCCTGCGGCAGCGCGCCGCCGCGTTCAACGCGCTCGAGGGCTGCGCGCGCGCGTTCGCGCTGCGCTTGTGGGGGCCCCTGCTCGCCACGCGCCCCGCCGGCGACCCGGTCGAGGAGCCCGCGCTCGAGGAGACGTGGAAGCTCGTCTCCAGCGCGCCCGCGGAGATCCTGGACCTCGTGAAGGACCACCGCGCCGGCGCCGACGTCGACCCCGCGGCCGACCTGCCCCTCGAGGTCCTCGCCGTGCGCCTCGGCGGATACGCGCTCGACGCCTGCGGCGAGGACAGCGATCTCGGCCCCGGCCGCGGGCCGACCGCGCACGACACGTGCCTCTGGCTCCGCAAGCTCCAGGGGCTCGCCGACGGCTCGCGCGAGCTGCCCGCGCCGCTGAAGGGCGCGCTCTCGACGCTCTTTTGGCGCCTCGTCGACACGACACGCGGCTCCGCGCTCGGCGAGGTCGACGACGTCGAGTGGCTCGGTCCGTTCGCGGCGTGGTGGGCGCTCGTCATCGATCGGCCGGCGATGCTGCTGCAGCTCGGCACCGCGCTGCCGATGATGGCGGAGTCGGCGCTCGTTCAGTGCTGCGAGCGCGCCGAGACGCTGCGCACGAGCGTCGCCGCCGGCGCGGCCGATGGTCAGTGGGGTGCGGCGGCCGCGGCGGCGCTCGCGCAGCTGCACGCGCATGGCACCGAGCTCGCGCACGCCCTCGCCGGCCTCGCCAAGGCGCTCGAGGACTACAAGACGGCGGCCGGGCCGAAGAAGGAGCTCGAGGCGATGTGCCTCGAGCTCGTGCTCGCCGGCGATCGCCTGCAGGCCGCGCTGGCCGATCCGGTCAAGGCGCTCCACCCCGCGACGGCGGAGTCGGGCGACGACACGCTCCGTCGACGCGCCACCGAGAACGCGCCGCGCGTCGCGGCGCTCGTGGCCCGCGCGGTCCGCGCGCGCGAGCCGGCGATGCTCGACGTGTGGTTCGCGTCGCTCGGGCCGACGACGTCCGCGCTCCTCGAAGCGGCGATCCGCGCGGCGATCCGGCGCACGCCGCCGCCGCCGCCGTCGGCGAAGAAGAAGGAGCCCAAGATCGTCGAGGGCTACGAGCTCTTGAAGTCGCTCGGCGAGGGCGGCATCGGCACGGTGTGGCTCGTGCGCAAGCCGGGCGCCGATCGCTACTTCGTCCTCAAGATTCCGAAGGCCGACGCGCTCGCCAACGCGACCGACACCGAGCGCGAGGGGATCCTCGCGTCGTTCGTCGAGGAGGCGAAGGCGCTCGCCGGCCTCTACCACCCGAACGTCGCGAACATCATCGATCGCGGCGTGTCCGGAGGCGTGCCGTTCCTCGTGCTCGAGTACCTCATCGGCGCCGACTTGAAGCAGTACGCCGCGGCGCGTGCGATGACGCTCTTCGAGCTGCGCCACGTCGTCGGTGAGGCCTGCGCCGGGCTGGCGGCGCTGCACGCCGCGGGGCTCGTGCACCGCGACATCAAGCCGGCGAACTTGTGGCTGCGCCTGCCGCTCGCGGGCGGCGAGCGCTTCGAGCCCGACAAGCACCGCGACCCGGCGGTGACGCCGCCGCTCTCGACGGTCGTGATCGACTTCGGCATGGTGCGCGCCGTGCGCG
The DNA here is from genome assembly GCA_043785185.1 of Myxococcales bacterium. Classification (GTDB taxonomy): domain Bacteria; phylum Myxococcota_A; class Polyangia; order Polyangiales; family Polyangiaceae; genus JANYHK01. The sequence goes on along the minus strand of JAYVXL010000680.1, from coordinate 1,324 downwards.
TGGCGCCGGAGGTCGGCGGCCGCTTCGTCGCCGGCACGGCGGGGTACATCGCGCCGGAGCAGGTGCTCGATCCCGTCGAGCTCGACGTTCGCTCCGACGTCTACGCCCTCGCCGGGACGATCTACAACGTGACGACGGGGCGCACGTTCTTCGACGAGGTCGAGAACGGGCGCGATCGCATCATCGCGCACATGCGGCGCGATCCGTTTGAGGACCCCGAGCGCCTCCGCGCGTATCCGGCGCAGATCGCCAAGCTCCTTCGCGCCGCGACGGCGCGCGACCCCAAGGATCGCCCCGCGCCGCTCGAGTTCGGGCGCGCGTTCTCCGCGGCGCTTTAGCCGCCTTCTCGCGCGTGCGCCGCGCGACCGAGACCCCGTTCACATGGTGATCGAGGCGCGCCCCTGAGAGGTGGAGGGCGCGTGCTACGTTCCCGCGCGATGCGCTTCGCCGCCCCTCTCGTCGCCAGGCTGTTCTCCATCGTCGCGCTCGCCGCGCTCGCCCCGCTCGCGGGGTGCGCCACGACGATCCCGAAGCCCGCGGGCCCGCCGCCGCAGGCGCTCCGGTGGCGCGACGCGCCTGACTGGAAGGCCGCGGGGGACGAGACGGTGCAGATCCTCCGTGACTACGTGCGCGTCGACACGACGGCGCCGCCCGGCAACGAGACGCGCGGCGCCGAGTTCCTCGGCGCGATCCTGAAGCGCGAGGGGATCGCGTTCGAGATCGTCGAGTCGTCGCCGGGGCGCGGCAACGTCATCGCCGAGCTCAAAGGCGCCGCCGACGAGAAGCCGCTGTGCCTGCTCTCGCACATCGACGTCGTCACCGCCGACCCGAGCAAGTGGAGCAAGGGGAAGGCGCCGCTCGGCGGGACGCTCGACGAGCACGGCGTCCTCTGGGGCCGCGGCACGATCGACATGAAGGGGCTCGGCGCCATCGAGCTCATGACGATGGTGCTCCTCAAGCGGCTGAACGTGCCGCTCAAGCGCTCGGTCTTCTTCCTCGCCGTCGCCGACGAGGAGAACGGCGGCAGCGGCATGCGCTTCATCGCCGACGAGCGCTGGGGCGACATCGGTTGCTCCCAGGTCCTCAACGAGGGGGGCATCGGCGTGAAGGACCTCTTCGTCAAAGGGCAGACGGTGCACGCCATCTCCGTCGGCGAGAAGGGCGTCCTCTGGCTCCGGATGACCGCGCACGGTGAGCCCGGGCACGGCTCGACACCGATCCCCGGGCGCGCGCCCGATCGCCTGCTCCGCGCGCTCGCGCGCATTCGCGCGCGCCCCATCGAGCCGAACGTCCACCCCGCGCTCTACGATCTCATGGCGCGCGC
>JAYVXL010000679.1:0-4047 GCA_043785185.1 Myxococcales bacterium | reverse complement strand
CGCCGAGCTACTCCGACCCGGCGTGCACTCGGGAGGTCGTCGGCCTCTCCGCGTCGCCCGGCTGCGCCGCGGCGCCGCCGGCCTACGCCGTACGGGTCGCGGCGGCGGCGTGCTCGAGCGACGGCGCGGCCACGCAGGTGGTCGCGCTCGCCAAGGACACGCAAACGCTGACCGGCTACTACGCGTACGACACGAAGGGGACGTGCACCCCGCAAGGGCAGCCCGGCACGTTCGTCGCCGTCACGGGCGACGTGCCGAGCGCCGCCCTCGCCACGGTCGTCGACGCGATCGAGTGATCCCGCCCTCGCCCGTCACATGCCCTTCGGCTTCGCCCAAACGCCGAAGACGTAGTTGCCGGTGCCTTCGCCGTCGACCTCGATGTGGAAGTCGTACTCGACGTCGTCGTCGGCGCACCAGCTCTTGTCGAACTCGATGATCGCGACCGGGTGTGTCGTCTTGTCGTCGGCGACGAGCGCGCCGTTCGGCTTGGTCACGAGGATGTCGAGGTCCTTGATGCCCGCGTCCGCGACGGCGAAGTAGCGGTAGCACATGCCGCCGACGAGCTTGAGCTTGTAGGTGTCGCGCTTGTCGTGGATGTGGTGGAGCTTGCCGAGCACCGGCTTCGCGTACTCGACGAGGCCGGTCGCCGAGCCGCACTTGCCGATGATGGTGTCGAAGTCCTTCTTCGCGTCGCCCGCGAGCGCCGTGCCTTGCCAGCACTCCTTGTCGCCGACGGTGCGCTTCGGGAACGTCGACTTGGCGACGCCCTTCTTGAGGAGCGGCGCCATCGTGATCGGGCCGCCGCCGGGGGCCTCGTGCGGATCTTCGTACTTGGCGGCCGTGTCCTTTGCGGGATCCTTGGCCGGCGTCGCCGTATCGGCGGGCGGCGTCGGGGCAACCGGCGGGGTCGGCGGCGTCGGAGCGGTTGGCGTGGTCGTAGCGCCGGCGGTGTCGGGGGTGACCGGGGCAGGAGGCTTTCCGCCGCAGGCTACGAGGAGACCAAGGACGGCGAGGGCGGCGAGTCGGCGCTTGAACATGGGGTGACGGTATCCGGACCGCGGCGCGGCGGTCAACGCGCACTCGAGCTGCGCGAAAGAAGGTGCGCCCGGCGACGATTGACGTCCGCCCCCCGTCCACCCCATGTTCACGGCATGGTCATGGAATACGCGTACGTCCTCGACGCTGTGCGGACCCCGCGCGGACGCGGCAAGGCCGGCAAGGGCGCTCTCTCCGGAACCCACCCTCAAGAGCTCGTCGCGCAGGTGCTCAAGGGCCTCGCGGCGCGCGGCAAGGTTGCGGCGGCGGACGTCGACGACGTCGTGCTCGGCTGCGTCTCGCAGGCCGGCGAGCAGGGCTCGAACCTCGCGCGAAACGCGGTCCTCGCGGCGGGCTGGCCCCAGGCCGTCGGCGGCACGACGCTGAACCGCTTCTGCGGCTCGGGCCTGCAGGCGGTGAACTTCGCGGCGATGGGCGTCGCGTCGGGCGCGCAGGAGCTCGTCGTGGCCGGCGGGGTCGAGAGCATGTCCCGCGCGCCGATGGGCTCCGACGGCGGCGGGCTCGACGGCAACAACCTGGCGCTGCGGAGCCGCATCTTCCAGGTGCCGCAAGGCATCAGCGCCGATCTCATCGCCACGCTCGAGGGCTTCTCGCGCGCCGCCGTCGACGCGTTCGCGAAGCGCTCGCAGGATCGCGCCGCCGCGGCGATCGCCGCCGGCGCGTTCACCGGGAGCCTCATCCCGGTCGTGGGCCCGGACGGCGCGACGCTCCTCGCGGTCGACGAGCTGCCGCGCGCGACGACCGCGGAGGGCCTCGCGAAGCTCGAGGCGTCGTTCGCCGCGTTCGGCGCGTCGCCGGCGGACGAAGCGGGGCGCACGTTCGACCAGCTCGCGCTCCTCGGCTACCCGCAGACCAAGGCGATCACGCACGTTCACACCGCAGGCAACTCGAGCGGCATCGCCGACGGCGCGGCGCTGGTCGCGCTCGCGTCGGCCGGGTTCGTGAAGGCGCGGGGCCTCAAACCGCGCGCGCGCATTCGCGCCGTCGCGACGCTCGGGAGCGAGCCGGTCATCATGCTCACGGCGCCGGCGCCGGTGTCGCTAAAGGCGCTGAAGCTCGCGGGCATGACGGCAAAGGACATCGACCTGTGGGAGATCAACGAGGCGTTCGCCGCGGTCGTCTTGCAGGCGACGCGCACGCTCGGCATCGATCCCGAGCGCGTGAACGTGAACGGCGGCGCGATCGCCCTCGGCCACCCGCTCGGCGCGACCGGCGCGGCGCTCCTGGGCACCGCGCTGGACGAGCTCGAACGGCGCAAGCTCTCGACGGCCCTCGTGACGCTCTGCATCGGCGGCGGGCAAGGGATCGCGACGATCCTCGAGCGCGTCTAGCTCTTGCTTCTGGCGCGCGCGCGCACGCGCAGGCCGTTAGGCGGGCCGCGTCAGGTCAGTGCTTGACCCAGACGTAGCCCGCGTCCACATCAGCCTCGGGCGGCGTCCGGTCGACGACCGACGTCGGCGTGCCGCCGCTCTCGACGATGAACGCCTGCAGATCGGCCATCGTCCCGTTGAAGACGTCCAGATCGACCTTCTCGTGGATGCCGGCGACGCGGCCCTTGTCCGACGTCTGCCAGAACTTCCAGTGGGCCCAGCTCGTCGGCATCCGCGGGCAGGAGGCGCCCCAGTTGGCGACCCATAGCGGGTAGCCGGAGAAGGTCGACCCGACGCTGCCGCTCATGCCGGCCATCGTGTAGACCATCGGGTGGCGGCCGGTCGCGGCCTCGACGGTCTCGAGCCATTTGTGCACCTTGGCCTGCACGTGCAGCGCGGAGACGCCCTCGGTCACTTCGACGTCGAGCACCGGCGGCAAGTCGCCCGGCTCGAGCGTTCCCATTTTTTGGAGAAGGAGGTTGGCCTGGGCGACCGGATCCTCCGACGGGCGGAAGTACTGGTACGCGCCGCGGACGAGACCGGCCGCGCGGGCGCCGGCCCAGTTGCCCTCGAAGCGCGGATCGTCGAACTGCGTACCGTCGCTCACGCGGATGAACGCGAAGGAGTGGCCGGCGGACCGGACGGCCGTCCAGTCGATTTCGGCCTGGTAGTACGAGACGTCGATCCCCTTCAGTGTCGTGCCCGTGGCGCAGACGCTGAGCGCGTCATCCTGGGTGCCGGTGTCGCCCGACGACGCGGGGGCGCCGCATGCGAGGGCGGTGAGCGAGGCGGCAACGAACGCGACGAGCGGAGCGACGCGACGAGACGAAGGCGTGGGCATCGTGCTGGACAACGCACACTGTGTGCCAATGTAGCAACTGCTGCGCCGATGGATTTCCCGGCGCGAAATGCGGGCTTGACGCCCTTTCGCCGCGAGCAGGCGGGACCCGAGGCTGCGATCTGGCGGATCGTTGCGACACCAGCGCGAGGTCGGTCGGGGCCCGAGTCGGGGCGAACGGTGGCCCTGCCGTGCGGCGCCCGCGGTATACCGAAGCGGCATGGCGCTCGTCAGCGGCTGGATCGCGGTCGTGCTCATCTTCGTGACGGCGAGCGCGCCGCTCGTGCAGTGGATCCGGCACAAGCGTCGCGCCGCGCCGGACTCGCCGCCGACGCGCGTGCACGCCGCGCTCGGCATGGCGACGGCGGCCGCCGCGTTCGGTCACACGCTCACGGCGGTGCCCGTCCTCGGCACGTCGCGCGCGCTCGGCGGCGGGATGCTGGCGCTCGCGGCGGGGGGGCTCGCGTTCTTCGTCATCGTCGCGCATGTCGGCGTGGGGCTGCAGCTCCGGAGCCCGCGCTTGCGCGGGCGCAAAGACAAGCGGCGCACGCACCAGATCACCGCGCTGCTCATCGCGGCCACGGTCGGCGCGCACGTCGTCGCGCTCGTGCGCGCGGCGGGCTGACGCGGCTCAGTTCTCCGCGCCGGCGTCCTCGACCACCTTGGGCTTGGGCTTCGGTTTGGGCTTCGGCTTGGGCGGCGCGCTCGGCGCGGACGCGAGCCACGCCGGGGGCGACGCCGCGCTGGGCGCGGACGGCGCCGGCGCGTTCGGCGCCGCGGAGG
>JAYVXL010000678.1:0-4047 GCA_043785185.1 Myxococcales bacterium | reverse complement strand
CCGCTCGGCTGGCGGAGGTCGACGGCCTCGGCGGCAAGCGCGCGAACGCGATCGCCGCGGCGTGGAAGGAGCAGCGCGCGCTGCGGGACGTGATGGTGTTCCTGCAGGCGCACGGCGCGAGCGTGGCGCTCGCCGCGCGCATCTACAAGCGCTACGGCACGGACGCGGTGAACGTCGTCTCGCGCGACCCGTACCGGCTCGCCATCGACGTGTGGGGCATCGGATTTCACACGGCCGACCGCATCGCGCAGGAGCTCGGCGTCGCGAAGGAGTCGCCGGCGCGCATGCAAGCGGGCGTGCTGCAGGTGCTGCGGGACGTCACGGAGGCCGGCCACTCGTACGCCGAGCGGGGCGACGCGCTGGCGCGCGCCGCGGAGCTCCTCGAGATCTCGCTCGACGCGTCCAGGGACGAGCTCATGCGCGCCGTCGACGCGCTCATCTTCGCCAAGCACGTGATGGTCGAGGACGTGCACGGCGCGCGTCTCCTCTTCTCCGCGCCGCTCCACGCCGCGGAGGCGCGCCTCGCCGCGCGGCTCGCCCAAGTGGCGCACGCGCAGGCGCCGGCGCTCGCGGGCGCCGCCGAGGCCATCGCCGCGTTCGAAGAGCGCGCGAGCGTCCACCTCGCGCCCGAGCAGCGCAGCGCCGTCGAGATGGCCGCGCGCTCGCCGCTCCTCGTCGTCACCGGCGGCCCCGGCGTCGGCAAGACGACGATCGTCCGCGCGATCCTGGCCGTCCTGGATCGCGCGGGCCTCGACGTCCGCCTCGCCGCGCCGACGGGGCGCGCCGCCAAGCGCATGCAGGAGGCGACCGGCCGCGAGGCGCAGACGCTCCACCGCCTCCTCGAGTTCGAGCCGAAGACCGCAAAATGGAAGCGCGACGCGAAGCGGCCGCTCGACGCCGGCGCGATCGTCGTGGACGAGACGTCGATGGTCGACGTGCTGATGGCCGACGCGCTCCTCCAGGCGGTCGCGCCAGGCACGCGCCTGGTCCTCGTCGGCGACGTCGACCAGCTCGCGAGCGTCGGCCCCGGCGCCGTGCTGCGCGACGCGATCGTCTCCGGCGTCGTGCCGTGCGTGCGCCTGACGCAGATCTTCCGGCAGGGGAGGGACTCGCGCATCGTCGAGAACGCGCACCGCATCAACGCGGGCGAGCCGCCGCTCGTGCCCGAGCAGGGCACGGGCAGCGATTTTTTCGTGATCGACCGCCGCGACCCGGAGTCGGCGAGCAAGACGATCCTCGAGCTCGTGACCGCGCGCATTCCGCGGCGCTTCGGGCTCGATCCGGTCAAGGACGTCCAAGTGCTGACGCCCATGCACCGCGGTCCCGCGGGCTCGATCGCGCTGAACGAAGCGCTGCAGGCCGCGCTGAACCCGAGCGGGCCGGCGCTCGTCCGCGGCGCGCGCACGTTCCGCGTCGGCGACAAGGTCATGCAGCTCAAGAACGACTATGACCGCAACGTCACCAACGGCGACGTCGGCATCGTCGCGAGCCTCGACTTGGAAGAAGGCGCGCTCGTCGTCCGTTACGACGAGGGCCGAGACGTGCCTTACGACGGCGCTACGCTCGACGAGCTCGTCCTGGCGTACGCCATCAGCGTCCACAAATCGCAGGGCAGCGAGTATCCGGCCGTCGTCATCCCGCTCCTCACGACCCACTTCGTCATGCTCTCGAAGAACCTCCTTTACACCGCCGTCACCCGCGGCAAGCGCCTCGTCGTGCTCGTGTGCGACCCGCGCGCGGTCAAGCTCGCGCTCGCCGCCGACCGCCGCGACGAGCGGCGGACGCGCCTGGTCGCGCGCTTGCAAGAGCAAAAGGAGCGGCAAGAGCAGCAAGTCGAGGAGCGCGCCTCGGCCGTACGTGACGGTTGACGGGCAGCGAAAGGCTGGCCACGCTGGGGGAACGATGGTGAAGAGGCTCCTGCTCGGTTTGGTGATCGGGCTGATCATGGGGGGCCTCGTCGCCGGGGTGGCCGTGGAAGGGCTCGGCATCACGATGTTCGGCGGCGCGACCGGCGCTCCGGCGGCGTTCGCGTACGTCCTGGCCGCGTTCACCGGCGTCGCGGTCGGCCTCGTCGCAGGCAAGCCGATCTGGGCCAAGGGCGGGCAGATCGAAGCGGGCCTCAAGGCATTCTTCGGCGCGCTCCTCGGCGCGGGTCTATTGTTCGCGATTCGAACGTGGCTCCACGTGACGGTCGACCTCGCGAGCTTCCACGCGGGCGCGGGAGAGATCGGCGCGCTGCCTGTCGCGGCGTTCCCGCTCATCGCCATGGTGCTCGGCGGCTTCTACGAGATCGACAACAACGGCGACGGCGAGAAGGACGGCGGCGCGAAGAGCTCGGCCGGCAAAGCCGCGCCGAAGGCGGCGGGCAAGCCCGGCGTCCGCGTCGCCGCGGCCGGTGAGGCGGCGGAGGCCGAGGAGGACCCCGCCTCGGTGAAGAAGCAGCGCCGCTGAGCGATGCCGCCCGCGCGCGCACTCCTCTACGCCGCGACCCTCGGGGCGCTGCTCTTCGTGGCCCGCGCGATGCTCGTCGCGCCGCCGCCGCTGCATACCGCGATCGCCGTGTGCGTCGCGTACGCGGGGCTTTTTCTGGCGGGCGTGCTCTCGATTCGACTCCGCATGTTCGCCGACGCGATCGTGCGAGGTCCGCCGGACGCGCGCGGGGTCGCGCTCACGTTCGACGACGGGCCGCACCCCGTGCACACGCGCACCGTCCTCGATCTCCTCGACGGCGCGGGCGCGAAGGCGACGTTCTTCGTCATCGCGCGGAAGGCGGAGGCCCAGCCCGATCTCGTCCGCGAGATCGTCGCGCGCGGCCACGCGATCGGCCTGCACTCGTATGCGCATGATCGCCTCTTCTCGCTCCGCGGGCCGTCGGCCATTCGCGCGGACCTCGCGCGCGGCGTCGCGGCGCTCGAGGCGATCACCGGCGCGCGGCCGGCGCTCTTTCGACCGCCGATCGGGCACACGACGCCGGCCATCGCCCGCGTCGCGGACGAGCTCGACCTCAGCGTCGTGGGCTGGAGCGTCAGCGGCGTGGACGGCCTCGCGGGCGCGCTGCCCGAGCTCGTCCTCGCGCGGGTCGTCTCGGGCCTCGGGGACGGAGCCATCGTCGCGCTGCACGACGCGGCGGAGCGCGGCGAGCGCGAGCCGGCCGGCGTCCGCGCGCTGCCGAAGATCCTGGCCGCGATCGCCGGCGCCGAGCTCTCGGTCGTGCCGCTCGAGCCGTGGGTGAACGCGTGAGGAGCGCCGTGCGGGCACGCGTCGCCACGGTCGACGACGCGGCGGAGATCCTCGCGATTTACGGGCCCATCGTGGAGGCGACGGCGATCTCGTTCGAGGTCGTCCCGCCGACGCTGGACGAGATGCGGGAGCGCATTCGGACGAAGGTCGCGCGCCTGCCATGGCTCGTGGGGGTCGGGGACGACGGGCGCGTCGAGGGCTACGTCTACGCGAGCCCCCACCGCGACCGCGCCGCGTATCAGTGGTCGGTCGACGCGGCGGTGTACGTGCGCGAGGACTGCCGCGGGCGCGGGCTCGCGCGGGGCCTCTACGCGCTGCTCTTCGATGAGGTCGCGCGGCTCGGCTATTTCCAGGCGTTCGCGGGCATCACGCTCCCGAACGCCGCGAGCGTCGCCCTCCACGAGGCCGTGGGCTTCGTGAAGCTCGGCGTCTACCGCGACGTCGGCTACAAGCACGGCGCGTGGCGAGACGTCGGCTGGTGGCAGAAGCGCCTTCGCAACGGGGTCGCGGGTGGACCGAGCCCCGACGCGCCGCGCCTCTTCGACAAGGACGCGTGGGTCGCGCCCGCGCGCTGACCGCCATTACTCCGCGGCGGGGAGCAGGAGCACGAACCGCGCGCCGTGCAGGTACTCGGCGTCGCAGGTGATCTCGCCGCCGGCGCCCTCGACGATCCCGCGGCACACCGCGAGGCCGAGCCCGGTGCCGGCGCCGACGTCCTTCGTCGTCGCGAAGGGCTCGAAGAGGCGATCCTTGATCTCCGGCGCGATGCCCGGTCCGTCGTCCTCGATCTCGAGCCGCACCTTCGCG
>JAYVXL010000677.1:0-4049 GCA_043785185.1 Myxococcales bacterium | reverse complement strand
ACTACCCGCTCGATTTTCTCGACCACCGCATGATGCAGCCGAAAGAGCCGGACGCGCTCCTTCGCGAGTACGCGGGCGCGAGGCTCGATTTCGAGCCGCGTAGCCGCTACTCGTACAGCAACACCGGCTTCGTGCTGCTCGGGCGTATCCTCGAAAAGGCGAGCGGGACGACGCTCGCGCGGCTCTTCGCGGAGCGACTCTGGAAGCCGGCGAAGATGGAGCACGCCGCGCTCGACCCGAAGGACGAGCCCGGGCAGGCGACGGGGCATCGCGCGTTCGCGTTCGAGGAGCCGACGGAGACGCCGCGCGAGAAGCCGAGCTGGCTGTGGGCGGCCGGTGGCATGTACGCCTCGGCGACCGATCTCGCGCGGTGGGATGTGGCGCTCGCGGGCGGCGAGCTTCTCTCGCCCAAGTCCTTCGCGGGGATGACGACCGCGCGTACGCTCACGAGCGGCCGCTCGGCGGGCTACGGCTGCGGGCTCCAGGTGGGGACACGCATGGGCGAGCTCGTCGTCGAGCACGGCGGCGCGGTGAGCGGCTTCCTGGCGGACAGCCTCGTCTTGCCGCGGACGCGCTCGGCGGTCGTCGTCCTGTCGAACTCGGAGGGCGGCAACCCGGCGGCGGTCGCCGACGCGATCGCGAAGGTGCTGCTCAAAGAGCACCGCGCGCCGCCGCCGAAGGTCGCGGGCGCGGCGCCCGCGGAGGCGGCGCGCGCGATCTTCGCGGCGATGCAGGCCGGCAAGGTCGACCGCGCGACGCTCGGAGCCGAGTTCAGCGCATTTTTGACCGACGAAACGCTCGCGGGAACCGCCGCGCGCCTCGCCGCGTTCGGCGCGCCGAAGACCGTCGAGATCGAATCGCAAGGGATGCGCGGCGGCATCGAGGCGTCGCGCGTGAAGCTCTCGTTCGCCGCGGGCCCGCCGCTCCAAGCGTCGATGTACCGAAGCCTCGACGGGCGCGTCGAGCAGTTCATGCTCTCCAAGCCGTGAGGCCGCGCGCTTCTCGCGGTCGGCAGGCGCTCACGCCAGGCGCGAAAAGTCGGCGATGCGCAGCATGCACGCGGCGCCGTAGCTGAGGAGCTCGAGGCGCTTGGGCGTCAGCGGATCGGCGGGGTCGTTCACGAGCATCTCGGTGAAGACCTTCTCGAGCCCCTCGGCAACCTCGCGCATCGAGCGAATGGCGGTCTCGACCTTGCTCGCGCCCGCGAGGTCTTTCGTCGCGGCGTCGACGGTCTCGACGAGCTTCACGATGAGGCCGTTCTTCGCCGCGTCCGCCGGCGTCGCGCCGAGCGTGCCCATGCCGTGGAAGCGCGGCTCCGCCGCCTTACTGATGCCCGCGAGTCGCTTGGTCACGGTGCGCGCGTTGCCGATCCACGCCTCCTTGCCATCGACCGCCTTCTGCAGCGCGCGCGCCTTCCACGCGGCGTAGGCCGGGTAGGCGACGACCGGGTGCTTCGCGTCGCCCACGAATGCGTAGCTGCCGAGGATGGCGTCGGCGACCGGGCCCGACGAGATGCCGGCGAGAAGACCGCGCAGACGCTCGGCGCCGAACTCGGCGATCTTCGCGGCGGTCGCGTCGGCGTCGAGATCGAGCTTCTTTCCGCCGCTGGCGAGCCCCTCGTACGCGTCCTTTGCGAGCCCGACGAACGAGAGCTCGGCCCACTTCGGGCTCGCGCCGCCGTGCTCCATGAGCGTGCGCAGCGTCGCGATGCACGCCCGCCGCAGCGCGAAAGGGTCGGCGGCGCCGGTCGGCGAGAGGCCGACGGCGAAGCATCCGGTGAGCGAGTCGAGGCGGTCGGCGAGCGCGACGACCGCCGCCGGCCCGAGCGGCGCGACGGCGTCGTGCGCGCCCGTCGGGCGGTAGTGATCGCGAACGGCGTCGGCGACCTCCTGCGTCTCCTTGTGGTGAATCGCGTACGCGCGCCCCATGTGGCCCTGCAGCTCCGGAAACTCGCCGACCATGAGCGAGGGCAGATCGCTCTTGCAGAGGTGCGCGGCGCGCACGCACGTCGCCGTGTCCTCGTCCACGCGGGCGGCGATCGCGCGCGCGAGCTTCTCGAGGCGCGCGACCTTGTCGCGCACCGTGCCGAGGCGGTTGTGGAACACGATGCCGCCGAGCTTCTCGACGCGGTCCTCGAGCTTGGCCTTCTTGTCCTCCTCGACGAAGAACCGCGCGTCGGAGAGGCGCGCGCGCATCACGCGATCGTTGCCGCGCACGATGTTGGCCGGCACCTGGGCGGTGTTCACGACGGTGATGTAGTGCGGGACCAGGTGGTTATCGCTCTTCTGCACGCAGAAGTACTTCTGGTGGCCACGGGCGACGGCGCGGATGACCGTCGCCGGCAGCTCGAGGAACGCGGGGTCGAACGAGCCGGTGACGACGTGGGGCTCCTCGACGAGCGACGCGTTGTCGTCCACCAGCGAAGGCTCGGGATCGTGCATCCCGCCCGCCGCCAAGGCCGCCGCGGCGACCTTCTCCATCATCACGCGCGCGCGCTCCTCGCGGTCGACGACGACGTGCGCGGCGCGGAGCTGCTCTACGTAGGTCTGCGCGCTCGTGATGAGCACGTCCCCGGCGGACAGGAAGCGGTGCCCGCGCGACGCGCGGCCGGAGCGAACGCCGGCGAACGTGATGTCGAGCGCCTCCTCGCCGAACAGCGCGACGAGCCACTGGACCGGGCGGCCGAACGCGAAGTCGGAGGCGCCCCAGCGCATCGATTTTTTGAACGGCACCTTCTCGCACACCGCGACGAGCGCCGCGCCGAGGAGCTCGCGGGCCGGCCGCCCCTTCTCGACGCGCCGGCCGACGAGGTACCGGCCCGCCTTCTGCTTGCCGGCGGCGGCCTTGTCCTCGACCTTGATCTCGCTGACCTGGATGCCCAGCTTCAGCGCGAACGCTTCGGCGGCCTTCGTCGGCTTGCCGTCCTTGAAGCCGGCGCTCTCCGGCGGGCCAAGGACCTCCTCGTCCAAATCCGTCTGCTGGAGGGCGACGTCCTTGACGATGACCGCGAGCCGGCGCGGCGTGCCGAGCGCCTTCACCTCGCCGTGGAGCAGGCGAAGCTCGCCGAGGCGGGCCGAGACGAGGGCGGGCAGCGCGGCGAGCGCGGCGTCGACGAACGACGACGGGAGCTCTTCGACGCCGACTTCCAAGAGGAGGGGATGCGCGGTCATGGGTGGGGTCTCGCAGATACCGCAAATCCCCTGGGGGGGAAACCTGGCGCGGGCGCGCGTATGTTAGGGTTAGCGAAATGCGGCTCGTCGTGGCCTTGGCTCTCAGCAGCGCGTGGATGGGGTGCGCAGCGGCGCCTCGGCTGGGCTCTCCCGCCGCGCCGGCCGCGTACGCTTCGCGTTCGGCGGGCGCTAAAGATGCGCCGGAGCTGGGGTTCGCGGAGCCCGCCACCCTCCGGCCAGCCGCGCCGAGCCGCGCCGCCAGCGCCGCGCGCCTCCCCTCCGCCGAGGTGCCCGATCGCGATCCCGCGGCGCGCGGTCAGCTGGCCGTCGACATGTCCGCCGCGGATTTGCCCGACGATCGCGACGGCGACGGCGTCGACCAGCTCCGCCTTTGCCCCGAGCTGCTCCCCGATCGCGTCGACGGCTGCCCGCGCGCGCGCTGAACGACGGCGGCTACTGAAGCTTGAAGTCGCGGACGACCGCCATGTGCTGCATGTTCGGCGTCGCGCAGTCGGTCGCGAGGACGGGCGCGACGTCCGCGATCGGCGTGTAGATGCGGCTGTCGAAGACGAGGCCCGCCGCGAAGCTGTTCGCGCCGATGACCGTGGGCGTCTGCAGCGCCGCGAGCCCTGGGCTCGCGAGCACCCAGTCGTGCGGCTTGGAGCGCGGCTGGCTCGTGTTCGTGTTGCCGTTCCCGTCGGCGGGGTAGGGGGCCGCGGTCGCCACGATCGCGCCGAGCGTCGTGATGCACGCCTCCGTGCGCGATTCCGAGTTGAAGTCGCCGCCGACGACGACGAAGTCGTCCGGCGCCGCGACCGCCTTCACCTGCGCGACGACGGCCTGCGCCTCGAGATCACGCGGGCCCGCGCCGCTCGTGAG
>JAYVXL010000676.1:0-4051 GCA_043785185.1 Myxococcales bacterium | reverse complement strand
CGCCGCGCGCGTTCGAGGAGACGCGGTACTTCGAGGGCTGCCTGCCGATCGAGGTGATGGCGTCGCGCGGCGAGATGACGCTCGCGTTCGGTCCGATGAAGCCCGTCGGCCTCACCGATCCGCGCACCGGCCGCCGCCCGTACGCGGTCGTTCAGCTGCGCGCGGAGGACCAGGCGGCGACCGCGTACAACCTCGTGGGCTTCCAGACGCGCATGACCTACGGCGAGCAGGCCCGCGTCTTTCGTATGATCCCCGGGCTCGAGGAGTGCGAGATCCAGCGCTTCGGCAGCGTGCATCGCAACACGTTCGTCGACGCGCCGAAGCTCCTCGACGAGCGGATGCAGCTGCGCGCGCGGCCCGGCGTGTTCTTGGCCGGTCAGATCACTGGAGTCGAGGGCTACGTCGAGAGCTGCGCGGGGGGCCTCGTCTGCGCGATCCTGCTCGCGCAGTCGCTCGAAGGCCGCGCGTTCACGCCGCCACCGGAGACGACGGCGCTCGGCGGCATCCGCACGCATTTGATGCGCCCGCAGCCGCGGTTCATGCCGTCGAACATCACCTGGGCGTGCATGCCGCCGATCGGCGATCGGCGCCTCAAGAAGCGCGATCGCTACGCGGCGATGAGCGCGCGCGCCCTCGTGGACTTGGACGCGTGGCTCGCCGGCGCGCCGCTCGCCCGCGCGCCTCTGCCGCCGGCGCGCGAGGCCGGCGCCGCCTCTTCTTCTGATATCGTGCACGGAGTGTGACGTTCGGAGGAGCGGTGGCGAGCAAAGACCAGGCGGCGAAGCAGGACAGGGCAGAGAAGGTTCGGGCGCGCTCGGTCGTGCCCCCCGGGGACGACGTCGGCGCCGCGGAGCTCGGCCGCGGCGTCGCCGAGAATCTGCGGCAGCGGCGCAAGGCGCGGTCGATGTCGCTCGACGATCTCGCGCGCGCCTCCGGCGTCAGCCGCGCGGCGCTCTCGCAGATCGAGACGTGCAAGAGCAACCCGACGCTCGGCGTCTTGTGGAAGATCGCCGTCGGCTTGCAGATCCCGTTCGCCGAGCTGATCGGCGCGCCGCGCGGCGGCGTCGCGGTGCTCCGTCGGGCCGACGCCCAAGTGCTGCGCTCGGTGGACGGAAAGCTCGAGAGCCGCGCGCTCACGCCGGCGGGCTCGTCGTCGACCGTCGAGGTCTACGAGCTGCGCCTCGCCGCGCGTTCGATGCACGTCGCCGACGCGCACGCGAGCGGCACGCGGGAGGTGCTCGTCGTGCTCGCCGGCCTCGCGCGCGTCGCGGTCGACGGCGAGACCCACGATCTTCAGACGGGCGACTCGATCGCGTTCGCCGCCGATCGCCCGCACGTCTACGAGAACCCGGGCGGCGCCGAGGCGCGGTACCACAACGTCATCGTCTACGAGAGGTGAAGCCTACGGCGAACGGCGCGCAGGGCGCGCCGGCGCAACCAGATCAAAGGCCACGCCGGCCTCCGCGAGGCGCGACTTCGTCGTACGGATCGCGAGGGCGCCCACGTCGCAGCCGACGAACGGACGGCCCAGCGCGGCGGCGGCGAGGAGCGTGGTGCCCGAGCCGCAGAACGGGTCGAGCACGAGGGCGCCCGGCTCGGTCGACGCGCGAACGATGCGGTCGAGGAGCTTCAGCGGCTTCTGCGTCGGGTAGCCGGTGGTCTCCGCGCGCAAGGGAGTATTCGCGTGCATCGCCGGGCAGTCGGTCCACACGCTCCCGAGCGCGCGGCCTTCGTCGGCGTAGTAGCGGTACGTCTTTCCGCCGATGGTCCGATCGCGGTAGCGCCGCCCGCCCGGGTCCGACTTCTTGAAGTGCATCGACAAGCTCGTCGTCGCGAAGCTCTCGCGCAGCGCCGGGTCTTTGGCGTTCCACACCCAGTCGCCTTTGGGCGCGCGCGCGTACAGGAGCAGCGTCTGGTGCGTCATCCCCGGCCCGCGCCGCCCCTTCGCGCCGTTGCCGGGGACCCAGACGATCTCGCCCAGGAACGCGGCGCGACCGAACAGCCGGTCGCACAAGACCTTGGCCTCGTGCACCGCGCGCGGATCGAGGTGGAGCCACATCGTGCCGCGCGGCGACAGCAGCCCGCGCACGACGGCCACGCGCGCCTCGAGCCACGCGAGGTACGCCTCGAGCGAGGGCCACCGGTCGTCGTACGCGATCGGGCCCGTCGCGCGCGTCCCCTTGCCGCGCCGCGCGCCGAACGTCGCCCCCACGGCGAACGGCGGGTCGAGGTACGCGAGCATCACGCTGCCCATCGCGACGTGCGCGCCGAGGTCGAGCGCGTCGCCGTGGACGAGCTTCACCGCGCGCCCACCGGCGCGGCGTTGGCTTCGGCCTCTGCCGCGCCGATCGGCCGAAGGAGCTCGAGGGCCAGCTCGAGGTCGCTCGGGAGCGGCGCGCGCTCGCGCGTCGGGATCCAGTGGCGCGCGGGCCCGGTCGGCTCGCAGCCGCTCGCGATCTCGTCGTCCGAGCATTGCGTCCGCACGTGGAGGTGATCGTCGTGCACGCCGCCGGGGACCGGCTGCAGCATCGCCTCTTGCGCGCGAGACAGGACCTCGCCGCTCTCGCCGCGCGCCTGCGCCCACTCGATGAGCATCGCCTCCACGGTGCGGCTCGCGAAGAGCCACTGGATGCGCGCGTCGTCGTCGGTGAGCAGCGCCTTCACGAGCAACCACTCGCGCTCGACGTCGAAGCGGAGAAATCGGCGGTGCGCGTCGTCCCACGCGAGCCCGTCCTCCTGCACGTGGATGAATCCGGGGCTCTCGGCCGGCGCGCCCTCGAGCGTCGTCATGTAGAGGAGGAGATCCGCGTCGCGGCCCGTGCGGTGCGACAGGTGCGGCATGAGTCGGCCTCCCGAGCGCACGCTGAGATCGCCCACGCCGAGCGACGCGCCCGGGCGCGCGAGGGCGACGGTCTCCGCCGCGCGCTCGATCGCGTGGACGAAGCGCGGCGTGCCGAAGTGGCGCGCGTCGTCGCGGAGCCACCGGTAGCCCGCGCCGGCGCGGGGGAGCGTGGCCCCGTCCGTCAAGACGCCGCGGTGCGGCATGCCGACCGGTCCGTGGAGGTGCGGGGCGAGGGGGCTCGGCGCGCGGGCACACGCAGCCCCGAGCAGCGCGAAAACTGCGGCGAAGGCGAGGGCTCCCGCACGCGCGACGACCACGACTCCTCCTCTACACGATGCGCTCGCGCTGCACAAAATGCGCGTCTCGCGGGGCCCACGGCGCGACGCGCGCGGCGCCGCGCGAGTTTCCGCGCCCTTGGGGGTTGCAGCGCGCCGCGCGCGGGTCGATGGTTGCGGCGGGGGAGGTGCGCGATGGCGGCCAAAATGATTTCGGAGTTGAGGTACGCGCGACCCGCGAAGAGCGGTCGCCTCACGCGGGCGCGCGCGCTCGCAACAGAAATCGCGGCGCTGCTCGGCGCGTTCGCGATGGAGGACACGAAGGGCGCCACCGCGTCGTTTGCCTATCAAGTCCGCCTCGCGAAGGGCCTCACGCAAAGCCTCATCGACCAGCTCGAGGATCTCGAGCGTGCGCTCGCCTACGCCGCGCGCGCGAAGGTGGACTGACGAAGGCCTGAGGCGGGGCTACTTGCAGTAGCCCTTGCTGTTGCAGGCGGTCGGCGTGCAGCCCGCGTCGCTCGTGCACTCGCTCGGGTTGGCGCACGTCTTGGTGCACCACGCGCCTTGGCCGCCGACGAAGCAGACCGGGAAGGCCGGGTTCGTGCAGTTGACCGCGTCGGGCCCCGTCGCTGCCGCCGCGCACGGCCAGCCGAAGCCCGCGTTCACCGCGCACGCGCCGTAGAGCGCGTCGGCGGCCGGCGCGTCGTGCGCGCCGCCGTCGGCGGCGCCGCCGGTGTCGGGCGATCCGCCGCCCGTGTCGGGTGAGGGGCCGCCTTCGCCCGCGGTCGTGCCGCCCCCGGCGCTGGAGCTGCTGCACCCGAAGCCGAAGCCGAGCGCGAGGGCGAAGCCGGCCGACGCGAGCCAAAACAGCGGCGAGACGAGGATGGGGCGCATGCGGAGATCAAAGCAGCCAACGCCGCCTCGCGCAACCTCA
>JAYVXL010000675.1:0-4054 GCA_043785185.1 Myxococcales bacterium | reverse complement strand
GTCAGGCGGCCGGGGCCGTCGGTGCGGGCGCGCGTGTCGAACAGCGGCTCGACGGCGCGCACGAGGACGGCGTGCCCCTTCCCTTCCGCGAAGCACGTCACGTTGAAGAGCTCGAAGATGCCGTAGATGAGGTACACGTACGCGCGCCCCGGCGGACCGAAGAGCGTCTGCGTGCGCGGCGTCAGCCCTGCGCGCGCGTGACTCGCGGCGTCGCTCGGGCCGCGGTACGCCTCCGTCTCGACGATGCGCGCGGCGCGCCGCTCGCCGCTCGGCATCTCGTGCACGAGCACGGTCCCCACGAGCGCGCGCGCGACGACGAGCGCGTCGCGCGCGAAGAAGCGCGGATCGGTCAGGCGCTCGCCCACGGCGTCCTTCGTCCCGTCACGTCGGCCTCGGCGTGGGGGTTTCAGGTCTTCGGCGGGAGCGGCTCGCTCACCTTGAGATCGCGGATCGCCTCCTTGAAGCGGACGCGCAGCTCGGCCAGCTTGGCGTCGAGCTCGACGGCCTGCTTGGTGATCTCGTCGAGGCGCGTCGCCGTCTCTCCCAGCCGCTGCGTCAGCTTGGCCCGCAGCCCGTCGGCGGCCCTGTTCTTCTCGATCGCGCGGAGGTTGCGGCGCGTCTCCTCGGTCTGCTGCTGCAGGTTCGACTGCTCCTGCGACAGCTTCTGTCGCGCCTCGACCTTCGCGACGATGTCATTGCGCGTCGTCCACGCCGCGGTCAGCCGCGCGACGACGGCTTTGTCCGCGCGCGGATCGGCGACGTACGCCTTGTACGCGTTGTCGGCGATCACCGAGAACCAGTCCTGCTGTCGCCGGAGCGTCGCGCGCTCGTCGACGACGAGCTCCGACGTCGCGTGCGGGCCGATCGTCGTCGGCACGAGCGCCGAGTGGGTGCCGACGTTGTCCTCCGTATCTTTGGGCGGATTGGACAGCCGCGTGCCGTTCATGCGCGGGTGCTTGACGAGGAGCTTGGCCGCTTGGTCTCCGCCGTTGCGGAGGCGGTACTTCGTCAACGTCACCGAGTCCCGCTCGATCGTGAGCTCGCCGTTCTCGATCTTCGCGATGCGCTCGCCTTGCTCGTCGTACTTGCGCTCCTGGTCGACGGCGACGGCGCGCTCGAGCGCGAACGGCACCGTGGCGGTCGCCCCGTCAGGGAGCGGGTCGACCATGCCTTGACCGAGAAAGGACCCGGCCTCGAAGACGGCGATCGGCCCCTTCTCGAGCGTGCCGCCCGTCTTGTTCGCGAAGCGCGCGACGCGGAACGGGTGGTTCGCCGAGTCGGGGACGCCGCCGTCCGGCGCGAAGAGGAAGCTCGCCTCGCCGGGCACGCGGCGCGAGAGGAGCATGACCATGGTCGCGCTCTTGTCGGGCACGGTGACGGCGTTGGGGAGATCGTACCGCGTCGTCCCCGCCTCGACGGCGACCGCGGCCAGCGAGCGGAGATCGCGCGGCGAGGACGGGAGCAGGCGCGCCTGCGCCTCCGGCGGCGGCGGCCTCATCGGCGCGGGCGCGGAGCTCGGCGCATCGGCCATCGCGGACCGCTTGGGCCGCGCGCGGCTCGCCGCCTGCGCGCCGCCGCCCGGGCCACCCCCCTTGCCAGCGCCGCGCCCGAGGCCGCCGACCTCGGCCTTTTTCAAGTCTTTCGAGCGCTCCTCGTCGCCCTCCGTGTCGTCCGCTGCATCCGCGGCAGAGCCGGTTGCGGCGGCGGTGGCCGGCGGCGCGGGCGGCGGCGGCGGCGGCGCGGCCTCTTGACGAAGGCTCGTCTCGGCGCGCGGCACCGCCGCGATCACCTCGCCGTTGTCGGTCACCGTCGGCCGCGTGGGGATCACGGGCGTGCCGAGCTGCGACTCGAACGCGAGCGGCGCGCCGGCGACGAGCGACAGCTTCACGTTCTTCCAGTCCTCACCGGACAGGTTCTGCACGATGCCCCACGCCTGCAAATCCGCCTCGCCGCTCGCTTGCACGACGAGCCGGTACGACGGCCGCCAGAGCGGCGACTCGGCGACGTAGCCGACCTCGAGGTCGTGCGCCTTGCCGTCGAGCGTCAGGACCACGGTCTTGAGCCCGCGCTTCTCGTCCTCGGTCATCAGGCCGCGCGGCTTGGCGTCCTGGTTGTCGTCGTCCATCTTCAGCGGGAACGCCGCGGCCCGCACCGAGCTGCCGCCGCGCTCCATCACCGCGAGCGTCGCGAGGAAGTCGCCGACCTCCCCCTCCTTCATCTTGAAGCGGACCTCGTTCTCCTCGGTGTGCCCGCCTCGCTCGAAATACGCGACGCCGTTTCGATAGACGACGACCCGCTTGAGCGGCAGCGCGTCCGCTTGGACGATGGCCTGGCGGCCGCATCCGACGGTGAGGAGACCGAGCGAGACCGCGAGCTTCAGGTACGAGCGCATGGGCGCATCCTACGGCCGAAGCCGTCGGCGCGATCTACTCGATTTGGCTCAGCAGCCGGAGGTCGGCTTGCAGAAGGCGCCCTTGTATTGGCCCCCGGGGTTGATGTTGGGGCAGCAGTACTGGTCGGCCCCGCAATTGGCGCAGTCGCCGCAGTGCTGGCAGGATTGGTCCACGCACGTGCGCATCTCGGCGGTGCAGCACCTCACGCTGGAGTCTCCTTGGATGAGCGGGCACGGGAGCCCGGCGTCGCTGCCGCTGTCGACCGCACCCGAGGTCCCCGACGCGCCCGAGCTGCCGGACGCGCCCGACGTGCCGGACGCGCCCGAGGTGCCGGACGCGCCCGAGCTGCCGGACGTCCCCGACGTGCCGGACGCCCCCGAGCTGCCGGACGTCCCCGACGTGCCGGACGTCCCCGAGCTGCTCGAACCCGAGGCCCCGGAGCTGCCCGAGGACGACCCGGACGCGCCGGACCCGCCCGAAGACCCGGAGGTCGAGCCGCCGTCTCCCGCCGCGTACTTCAGGTCCGGCGTCGCCGCACACGCCACGACCAAGCCGACCGTCGCCAACGCCACGACCACGCGCTTCATCCTGTTCAGCGTAGCACGCGGACCAAGGCCGGCGGGGCCGCGCTGCCCCGCCTACTTCGGCCTACTTCGGAAAATTTCAGCCTATTTGACGAGCTCGATGTCGACGCGGCGGTCCTTCGCCCAGCCCGCCTCGTCGGTCCCCGTCGCGTCGAGCTCGCCGCGCGAGGTGATCGCGAGGCGCTCGCGCTGCACGCCGAGGTCGCTCATGTACTTGCGGACCGAGTCGGAGCGCGTGCCGCCGAGGGACATGTTGTACTCGTTCTCCCCGCGCGGGTCGGCGCGGCCGACGAGCGAGACGTTCTGGCCCTTGAGCGCGCCCTCCGTCAGGCAGCGGGCGACGGCGGCGAGCAGCGCCTTGTCGTCCTCACCGATCGTGGACGAGTCGAACTCGAAGCTCGTGCGCGCCTCGGTCTTCGGCAGGTTGCACGCCCGCGCGATCGCGTCGGAGACGCGGAGGCCGCTCGTGCTGACCGACGCGTCGACGCCCGCCGGGAGCGCGCTCGGCGTCGGGCTGCTCGGCGGGAGCTCCGCGTGCGTGAGGGTCGCCGGGGTCTTCGGCGGCGCGGCGGTCGTCTTGGAGTTGTCGCAGCCGCACGCGAGCGCGGCGGCGACGAGGGCGGCGGAGATGACGGTGAACGAGGTCTTCATGGCCGGTGTTCCTTTCCCGGAATTGACCCGCTCGAGAGTCGGGCGTGCGGGCGCGGGTTAGCCCGACCACGTACCACGGGAGACGCCGTTGAGCCCACTTCGGTGCGGTTTTCCCGGGGCCCCGCGGCAGGTCGGTGCTAATGCAACGCGCATGGACGTCACGGTCTTCCTGGAGCCCAAGGTCGATCTCGAGCGCATCACCAAGGTGTTGGATGAGCTCGGTCATGAGGGCCGCACGCATACGACGCGCACGTGGGGCCGGCACCAGATGGAGCGAATCTGGACGGCCGCGCAGGGCTACAAAGCGATCGATCTGGACCACTTCGTGCCCGCGAGCGTGGGTCGCAAGGTCGAGGTCGTCCACGAGCTGAAGAACTCGCTCCCGCTCTTCTCCGTCAGCCAGAAGCGCTTTTGCCGGCCCGGCGA
>JAYVXL010000674.1:0-12831 GCA_043785185.1 Myxococcales bacterium | reverse complement strand
ACATCAGCGCGCGAGGGTCGTCCACGTGCCGGGCGGGTAGTGGGCGTCGGCCTTGTCGAACGCCTCGGTAGAGAGGTGAATGGCGGACCAGGTATCCGGCGCCCACCGTCCGAGGTCGGCGTCGACGCGCGCGCCGGTTCGCACGATGAGCTCGTCGATGCGCACGCGCATCTCGGCGCGAGGGAAGTCGCCCCGGCGCATCTCGGCGGCCACGGTCCGCGGTCGCCACGGTTCGCCGCGCCGCATCCGTGTCGTTCCATCGAAGCGACCCTTCGAGATCGCTGCGCGCCACGCGGCCGGCTTGTTCGCTTCCTTGAGCGGGACGCGATCGCCGAAGAGCGTCGCGAGCGCGCGGGCGGCGGCGTCGGCGAGCTCGTCGTCGCCGAGGTGGTGGCAGAGGAGCGCCCAGGCCGTCGGCGCGCCGAAGCGCGCCACGGCGGAGAGGAGCGCGGGGGACGCAGGCAGCTTTGCCGCGAGCTGATCGAAGAGCTCGAGATCCCCGAGGCCGCCCGCGAGGACGAGCACCTCGAGCGCGAATGGCCCCAGCCCCGTCGCCCGCCCGCTCCGCACCTCGAAGTACGGCTCGGGCCGCCCCCACAGGAGGAGCTGCCGCGCGGCCGCCCATGCGACGCCCACGTGAGGACGCGCGACGAGCGGCATCAAGAGGGGCAGTCCCACGGGCGGCGGGAGTGCGGCGCACGCCCGAACGGCAGCCCCGACGACGGCAGGGTGCGCGTCGGCGAGGTGCGGACGGATCTCTTCGAGCGCCAGCGGCGTGCGGCGCGCGAGGGCCTCGAGCGCGACGGCCCGCGAGATGGGGCTCGGCGACGCGAGCAGATCACGCGCGAGATCCGGGACGTTGGGGTGTGGCGCGACGAGGAGCGCCTCGGCGAGCGGGATCACGAGCTGGTCTTGGTCCGGCGGCAGCGCTTCGATCTCCTGGAAAATGGCCTGGAGAACGTCGATCCCGTCGAGGCACGCGAGGGCGAGGGCGACGCCTTGCGACTTCCACCGACTCTCGGCGTTCTCGCGCCAGAACGAGACGAGCGAGCGGACCACGTCGCCGCCCGAAATGGCGAGCGCGTCGAGCTGGGTGAAGAGCTGCCCTTCGTTTTCGGCGAGCTCGTGCATCGGACGCTCGACGCGGTGGCGCGTGAGCATGCCGATCGTGTCGGCGCACTGGAGCACGATCTCGCCGCGCACGACGTCCTCGCCCTCGGCGGCGCCGGCGCCCTTTCGGACGATGAAGGGGCCGTCGGGCGACCGCTTCGCTTTGACGGCGGGAAAGACCAGCGGCGCGATGTTGGGCACTGCGTCGTCGTCGGCCGCCTTCGCGGAGGAGCCCGCGGTGGGCGCCGATAAGCTGGCGTCGAAGGCCGCGCGCGCGGGCGTGAGGAGCTGCGCGCGCTCGCGTGTCGCGTGAAAAGGCGCGAAGCGCGGGATCCGTCGCGCCAAGCTTGCGAGCGCGTGCGCGCGGTGGCCGCTCACGGTCGGCCTCCCGTGAGGAGCGCGGCGCCGCGCACGCCGTCGGGCGAGATCGCCCACGCGAGGAAGGGAGCCGTCGCCACCTCGCTGCGATCGGTCGCCGCGTGGGCGTGCAGCGCGACGCCGTAGACGGCGTTGGCGAGGCCCGACGCGGCGCCGAGCCGCCCGACGTGAAGCTCGAGGCACCGGAAATCCGCGTCGAGCACGAAGCGGTCCGACGCGCGCGCCGTCGCGAGCTGAAACTCGTCGCGTCGAAAGAGATCCACGCGCCACGGTCCGTACGCGGCGCGCGGCCGCGGTTTTTCGGGGAGCTGCCGCAGCGCGACGACCATGGCTGCCCCGTCGACTGGGTCGTCGTTGTCGTCGTGCGACGGCCCCAGCGCGACCGCCGCGCCGTCCATCGAACCCAGCAAAAGCGCGCTCCGCCGTCGCGCTTCGGTGGGGTCCATGAGGACCATCGCTGCCGCGCCTTCCGACAGCGGAGGCGGGTCCATGTCCCAATAGCTCGGCGGAAACCGTACGCGCTCCTCGAGCGCCGCGGCCGCGACGTACGAGTCGACCGCGACGACCAGGACCGCGCGCGTGCCGCCCGCGAGCAGCTCGCGCGCTTCCCGCAGCGCCGCGAACGCGCCCGCGTCGCCGAGGTACTTCTTGACGTCGCCGTGTGCGGCCGCTTGCTTCTCGAACCGGACTGCCGAGAGCGCGTCGAGGCCCGGGCGCGGCTTGCTCGTACAGAGGAGCACGGCCGTCTCGCGCGGCGACGCCCACGCCGCGATGCCTGCGAGCGCGGAGGTCATCGCCCGATCCCCGAGCGCGGCGAGCCGGTCCTCCAGCGGCGACGCGGCGCCGAGCCAGCGGCAATAATTCACGTCTACGCGCTCGCCTTCGCGGGTGTGGAAGGGCGAGGTGGCCGGCGCCGGAACGCTCGCGCGCAGGAAGAAGGCGTGCTCCGTCGGCGTCGTGCCGAACGGCGTCACCAGGCCCATCCCGACGATCGCGAGGCTCATGAGTGGACGGTCTTGGACGACTGCTTGGAGTCACCCGTGATCTTGATGTCGCTCGCCTCGACGAGCACGCCCCCCGGCGAGGCCGCGACCTTGGAGCTTCCGACGATGAAGGTCACCGTCGAGCCCTCCATCGTGAGCGAGCCGCCGACCTTGAGCGTGAGCTTGTCGGTGACCACGACGTGGTGCGGTCCGCCCGAGCTCGATTTCAACGCTCCCGCGATCGTGGTCGTGAGGGTTCCGGTGACAACGCGCTGGGTCTTGCCGTCGCTCTTCACGTGCAGCGCGCCGAGGGTCTCCGTCGACGCGCCCTTGATGTTCTGGACGTACGCCTTCGTCTTCGTCAGGTGGCTTCCGCCGACGACGAACGAGGAGGCGCCGGTGGTCTTCCAGCCGACGTTGCCGGGCGTGACGACGCCGTACGCGCCGCCGATGAGCTCCGTCATCATGCCCTTGACGATCTGGTTTCGGTGTCCCGGTCCCGGACCTTGCGCGGCGCTCGTGTCGGTGACGGCCGCGCCTGCCCCGCCGCCGCCCTCTGCGCCCCCTGCCGGGCCGGGCTTGTCCTTCCACGGCGCTGGCGCTGCGGCGTCTTGCACGCTGGCCATGAGCGCTTCACCGCCCGGCACCATCCCCGCGGCCATCCCGAGCGCACCCATTCCGAGCGCCTGCGTGGCCCCCCTCACGCCGCCGGCCTTGAACCCCTGGTACGCGCCGAGCGCGAGCCCGCCCGCTGCCGAGAGGTACGGCCCGACGCCTTTCAGTCCGCCGAGACCCGAGAGCGCCGCCGCCGTCGCGAGGTTCTGGATGCCCGTCACCGGATTTCCGACTTGCTCGAGCAGCGCGGCGCCGATCGTGATCGTGTCGCTGGCGACCGCGGTCGCAAAATTCCCCTTCACGAAGATGTGCTGCTCTGCGCCGACGGCGGCGGTCTGCGACGCCATCTGGGTGAAGTACGCCTGCGTCACGGACAGTGAATCTTGCGCGCCGACCGAGCGTGAGAGGTTGCCCCCGACGCTGTGGTTCTCCACCTTCGCCGTTTGGATGTGCGCGTCGTGCGCGACGGTCACGGTCTGGTTCTTCGCGGCGACGGTCACCATGTGCTGGCGCCCCGACGCGTCGTCGAACGTGATGGCGTTCTTGGCCTTCGCGCCCGGAGAGCTCGCGGTTTGGACGGCGGTCATCGTCTTGTTCGCGGGGAGCGCTACCGGCGGCGGCTGTCGCGCGTTGTACGTTCGCCCAAGCACGTACGGGCGGTCGGGATTTCCGTCCTCGAACATCACGAACACCTCCCACCCGATGCGCGGGATCACCATCGAGCCGGGCATGCTCGATTGCATCACGCGCACGAAGAGGCTGCTTTTGTCGTCGGTGGGGCCGCGCCGATCCCAGTGGAATCGAACGGTCACGCGCCCCTGCGCGTCGGTGTGAATCTCCTCGCCGGGAGGACCCGTCACGACTGCCGAGTGCACGCCGAGCGCGCGAGGTCGCTGCGTCAAGAGTGGTAGGCGGTACGGCGTCGCGAGCGGGATGGCCTCGATTCGCAGTCGGTGCGCGTTCTCCTCGGCGTTCCACGTGTGCTCGACCTGCACGACGAACAAATCGCCCTTCGGCGGCGCGATACCGGTGTAGCGCGGCGCGGCCTCCAGCGTGCAGCGCGCGCCGGGATGTAGCACGGGGATGTTCGTGCGGAACGTCACGACCGACGCCGTAGCGCGCTCCGCCTCGAGCCGCGTCGTGGCGTCCTTCTTCCCGACGTCCGACGTGAGGAAGCTCCCGGCGCCGCGGTAAATCTCCACGCCCTTCTCGATGGCCGTGCCAGCGGTTGCTACGCCTTCGAGGGCGAGCGCCGGCTTCATCGGATCGTACGCGCGCAGCGTGATCTTGCCGGGTCGCCGGCGGCGCGCCTCGCGAACGTCGTACACGTGGCCGTGCTGGGTCTCCACGCCCTCACGCTCCTCGACGACGAGCGCGTCCGCCTGCGCGGCCTTGGCTTGGGGCGAGCTGTCCTCGAGGACGAAACGCTCGCGGCCGTCCACGAGCGCGAACCGAAAGTACAGCCCCTCTTCTTCGCACAGCCGCCGCACGAACGCCGCGTCGCTCTCGTCGTATTGCGTGACGTACTCGCGCTTGGCGTGCGTCCCGCTCAGATGCAGCTCGACGTCGTCGGTCGCGTAACCGCCTCCCGTCAGCACCTTCTTGATGATGTCCGGCACGCTCAGGTGCTGGAACACCTCCGAGCGACGGGCGAGCTCGAGGCGCGCGAACCGCGATCGCACCGAGATGCGGTACTCGCGCGCGGTGTCGGCGCCCGACTGGAGGCGCGTCGTCGCCGACCAAACGATGCCCGGAATCCACCGATGGCCATATGGCGTGTCGATCCCGAGCGCGCAGGCTTTTCCAAGGATGGCCTTGGTGTCGATGGGCTCGCTCGCGCCTGCGAGGATCTCGAAGGCATCGGCCTCGCCGAGGCGCTCTCGCCCGACGACCTCCAGGCAGTGCACTGCCGCCGCGTCGTTCTCGAAAATCAGCGTGACCGGCATCAGGGCACCGAGTGGTCGCGTGTGAAAGCGTGTGAGCGGCGCGTCATGCGTGTGCCCCCGGCGTCATGATGCCATATCATCTCCCTCGTCGTAGGCCGGCGATGGGTGGCGCGCTTGTCGTCCAAATGGACGACTTGGTGTCTTCCCAGGTCGGGTTACGTTGACCATTCTCGTGGAGGTGCCGTGGCCCATGTCGTGAGCGTCGAATCCGCCGGGATGGGTGTCGTCGGCGTCGTTGCCCTCCGCGGACAGGAGGCGATGAACGCGCTGACGCCCCTGTTCGCGGAAATCTTGCTGCCCGAGCCGGCCACCGAGGCGGACTTGGTCCGCAAGGGCGCGACGCTGCGCCTCGCCGACGACGAGGAGGACAGCGGCCGCAGCCTGGCGCTCGTCATCGCCGACGTCGAAGCGCAGGGCTCGCAGCCCCGTGGCCACCGCTACACGCTCACGCTCATGCCCCCGGGATGGCTCTTCTCGAAGCGCAGCGCGAGCCGCGTATGGGTCGAAAAAACGACACGCGAGATCGTCGACCAGCTCGCCGCCGCCGCGAACGTGCCGTTGAAGTGGCGTCTCACGGGCGCGTACATGAAGCGGCTCCAGTGCGTCCAGATGAACGAGCTGGAGTGGACGTTCATCGAGCGCCTCCTCGCCGAGGAGGGCATCGCCTACTACTGGGACACGACCGACGCCGGCCCTGTTCTCGTCCTCGCCGACGACCCCGGCTCGCACGACGGCATCGAAGGCGGCCCCATCCGCTACCGCGGCGCGATGGGGATGGTCGGCGCGGCGACGTTCTTCGATCTCGAGTCGACGCGCGAGGTGACGAGCACCGCGACGCACCTGCGCGAGTTCGACGTGCGCCAGCCTGCGGTCCTCATCGAAGGAAAAGCGGGCACGGGCGACCTCGAGGTCTTCGAGTTCCCCGCCAACGTCCTCGACGCGGGCGCTGCGAAGAGGCGCGCGAAGGTTCGCCTCGAGCAGCTTCGTCGTGACGAGCACCGCCTCGTCGGTCGGGGCGACACGCTCCGCCCGCGCGCGGGGTTCTGGCTCGAGATCGAGGGCTGCAGCGACCCCGACGCCGACGGGAAGCTCCTCGTCGTGTCGGTCGAGCACGACTACCGCCAGCCCGTCCCCGGCGACCCGCGCGCCCGCCCCTACGCGTCGCGCGTCGTCATGGTGCCGCTCGAAAAGCAGACCTACCGCCCCGCGCCGCCCCGCTCGCCGCGCTTCTCGGAGCTGGAGCCCGCCGTCACCACGGGGCCGTCGGGCGAAGAGATCCACGTCGACGATCTCGGCCGGGTGAAAATTCGCATGCTCTGGGATCGGTCCGGCGTCTCCGACGATCACTCCTCGGCGTGGGTCCGCTGCATGCAGATCGGCATGGGCGGATCGATGCTCCTCCCGCGCGTCGGCTGGGAGGTCCCCGTCGCCTTCGCGTACGGCAACCCGGACGTCCCGATCGTCCTCGGTCGCTCGTACAACGCGAAAGCCGTCGTCCCGTACGGCCTCCCCGGCGCCGCGATGAAGACGACGCTCCAGTCGGCCACGTCGCCCGGGGGCGGCAGCACGAACGAGATCCGCATGGATGACTCGGGCGGCAAAGAGGAGGTCTTCGTCCACGCGAGCAAAGATCAGACGGTCCAGGTGGGCGGCAACGCGACGACGAAGATCGGCAACGACGAGGTCTACGACGTCGGCCTCTCCCACTCGATCGGCGTGAAAGGATCGCACACGCACGTGGTCGGCGCGACGCAGAAGGTCGCCGTCGGCACCGAGCACGTCCTCACGGTGCAGGGGTCGCGCACCGAGTCGATCGGCGCGATGGAGCGCATCGATGTCACCGGCAACCTCAGCGTCGTGTCGAAGGCGTCGTACACCGAGACGGTCGGCGCGTTGCACGGCCTCGAGTGCAACCAGGCCAACACCACGGTGAAAGGCGCATTTTCCCAGGCCATCGGCGGATCGATGAGCATCGCGGGCGGTATGAGCGTCGGCGAGAACGTCGCCGCGATGCGCGCCGTTCAAGTGGGCGGCGCGCGCATCATCGTGACGACGGGCTACACCGAGACCGTGGCCGGCGCGAAGACGGTCACCGCCGGCGCCATGAGCGACAAGGCCGCGCAGGACCTCGTCACGAAATCCACCGGCGCGTCAGCCCTCTCCGCGGCGAGCTTGGACATGTCGGCGAGCGGTCCCGTCGTCTTCAAAGCGACCGAGGTGACCTTCGAGGTCTCGGGCTCGCTCACCGCCGGCGCGCTGTCCCTCGCCGGCTCCACCTTCAAGGCGACGAAGGGGACGACGAAGCTCAAGGGCACGATCAAGCGCCAGGGGGAAACGAAGATCGAATGACCGGCCCCGTCGTCCTGTTCACGCTCGAGATCGAGGGGGCCACGTCGGTCTCCTGGCGCGTGTCTCGCCTCCAAGGGATGGAGCGCGTGCACGGGCCGTCTCGCTACGTCGTCGTTGCGCGCGCGGTCTCGAACGGCGAGCTGGCCGACGTGAAGCTGGAGGAGCTCATCACGAAGAAGGCCCACCTCACGTGGTCGTCGGGAATCGACTCGCGCACGATCGACGGCGTCGTGGAGGAGGTCTCGCGCGACGCTGTCGACTACGAGATCGTCGTCGTCCCGCGCGTCGCCCTGCTTGGAGATTGCGTGGACCACAAGGTCTTCCTCGAGAAGGACGCGGTGGCCATCGCGACCCAGGTCCTCCACGAGCACCAGATCCGCCTCGACGCGAAGGTCGCGCGCACGCTGCCCAAGCTCGCGCAGTGCGTGCAGGCGTTCGAGAGCGATCTCTCCTTCGTCTCGCGCATCCTCGCCGACGAGGGCGTCGCGTGGTTCGTCTCCCCGAACGAGGAGGACGTGGTCGTCGCGACGGACGACGCCAGCGGCTACACCGTCGTGGAGACCGGCATGGCCGTCGCGGAGTCGGGCGGCCTGGTGGGCGATAGATCCGTGCATGGTGCAACCGTCGCGCGGCGCGTCGTCCCCGACAAGGTGACCCTGGGCGACTACAACTTCGAGACGCCGCTCGTCGAGCTGCGCGCGTCGTCGGGCTCGGGCGATCTCGAGGCGTACGACTACCCCGGCCGATTCGCCACGCCCGACGAGGGGCGCACGCGCGCGAAGCTGCGCCTCGAGGAGCTTCGCGCGAAGGAGCGCGTGCTCACCGGCGAGACGACGGCGCGCGACCTCTCGGCAGGCTCGATCGTCTCGTTGTCCGGCGCCGTCGAAGGGGACTGGCTGGTCCTCGAAGTCGCCCACGAAGGCCACGACACGATCGACGCGCGCGACGACGAGGACGCCGAGCGCGCCCCTCGCCCGTACACCGCGCGTTTCGTCGCGATCCCGAAGGCGACGCCGTACCGTCCCGACCGCGTCCCGCCGCCGCGCATGGAGGGGGTCGAGAACGCGATCACCACCGGCCCGCCGTCGCAGGAGCTCCACACCGACCCGTACGCGCGCGTGAAGACGCAGCTCCGTTGGGATCGGCTCGGAAAGAAGGACGACAAGAGCTCCACCTGGGTCCGCACGCTGCAACCCCCGACCTCTGGCGGCTTCATGCTCCCGCGCGTCGGGTGGGAGGTGCTGCTCGGCTTCGTCGGCACGTCCGCGGACGCGCCGGTCGTCCTCGGGCGTCTCCCCAACGGCGTCGCGGTGCCGCCCGAAGGCTTGCCGAAGGGCAAGACGATGAGCGCGTTCGGCTCGCTCACGACCCCCGGCGGCGGCGCCAAGAACATGATTCGCATGGACGACGCGGCCGGCTCCGAGGCGTTCGACGTCGTCGCGTCGTACGACCTCAACGAGAAGACCGAGAACGACAAGCTCGTCGCGATCAAGGGCAACGAGACCGATCAGGTCGGCGTGAACCGCACGCACATCGTCGGCAATGCGCACGTGCTCTCGATCGTCGGCAGCCAGTCGCACACCGTCGGCGCCAGCCGCGACCTCACCGTCGGCGCGAACATGAACGTGACCGCCGCCGCCGAGTCGATCACGATCGGCGCCGCACGCATCTTCAAGGTTGGCGGCGACTCGACCATCCAGTGCGCCACCTTGTCGCGCGCGATCGGCGGCGCGAAGATCGAGTCGGCAATCGAGCACCAGACGCGCGGCGTCACCGGCGCCTCGACCATCCTCGTGGGCGGCACGTGGGCTTGCGTCGCCGGTAAGCACGCGTCGGTCTCCGTCGGCGGCGTGAACAGCGAGACGATCGGCGGCCCCAAGGTGGTCAAGACGAAGAAGGACTACTCGCTCACCGTGAAGGGCAACCTCCGCCAGACGGTCGCCTCGCGCAAGGCGACGAGCGGCAGCAAGATCGTCGAGACCTACGGCGCGTCCGCCAAAATCGAGATCGAGGGTGCCGCCAAGATCAAGGGGGCCGACATCGTCGTCATCGCGTCCGACAAGATCACCGTGAAGGCCGACGGCCTCACCCTGACGATCACGAGCGACAGCGTGAAGATCGACGGCAAATTCGACGGATCGGTGGGCGCGGTCGACGACGGCGACGAGACGTACGCATGAAGGAGAAGGCCATGGGTAAGCGCGCAGAGGCACCGGAGAGCAGGCGGGTCGCGGTCAAAAAATCGCTCGGCCCCGGAATGCACGCGGGCACGGTGGAGCTCGTGGCGGACGGGACCTACCGCGTGGCCCTCGCCGCTGGCGGCCATGTCCGCGCGCGCGTCGAGAAGGGGCTCTCCCCGCGCTTCGTGGAGGAGTGCATGCGCACGGGGCAGAAGATGCTCCTTATGGACACGCCGCGCGGCCCCGAGATCATGGGCGCCTTGAACGCGCCGCGCGAGCTGCCGGGCGGTGAGGAGGAGTCGCTCGACTTGAAGGGCAAGACGATCCGCCTGCGCGCGAGCGAAGAGGTGCAGATCCAGGTCGGCAAGAGCTTGCTCAAGCTGGACAAGCACGGCGCGGTGCGGCTCGAGGGCCGGCGGATGGTGATGGACGTCGCGGCGCTGCTCCGAATTCTTTCGGCGCGCGTGGAGCTTCCGTGATGGGGATGACCGTCATCAAGAACAAGGTGGCGATTTCGACGACGTCGGGCCACCAGTACGTGGGCCCGCCCGCGGTCAGCAACATCCCGCCGATGACGCCGGCCACGCCGATCGGCGTGCCCGTGCCGTTCCCGTACATGGCGATGTCGTCGTCGGCCTCGTCGACGGCGTCCAAGGTCATCATCGGTGGGGGCGAGGCGGTCACCGATCAGAGCGTCGTCGATGTGATGCCGGCTCCAGGCAACGCGCCATCGACCCCCGCGCCGATGCACGATCTCGTCACCCTCGTCGTCAACAAGAAGATCGGGATGATGTAGATGCCGAAGACCGGCAAAGGCGAGATGACCGCCACCCTCTTCACGACGGGCGGCGGAAACACGGCCTCCGGCAAGGGCCCTGGCGCGACGAACAACAAGGCGGTCGGCGGCGGCGGCGGCGGCGGCTCGGGCGCGAAGGGCAAGAAGGGCAACGGGAAGAAAAAGGGGAAGAACGAGAAGAAGGTCGCTCACCCCGTCGAGGTCATCACCGGACAAGTCACCGACGAGGCGGAGGAGCTCTTCCTCCCGGGCCCGATCCCCGTCCTCTGGAGCCGCAGCTATTGGTCGGCGTTTTCCGACGAGACGTCGCCGCTCGGTCGGGGTGGCTGGACGCACGCGCTGGATCAATGGATCGCCGTCGTCGAAGGCGAGCTCACGCTGCGTTTGCCGGAGGGTCGAAACCTGGGCCTGCCCGACGTCGAGGTCGGCGCCTCCGCGCTCCTCCGCGGCGAGCGCCTCTCCGTCACACGGACGCACGCGGATCGCTACGAGCTCTCGGATCTCGACGCGCGCACGACCAAAGTCTTCGAGTCGCTGGGCCGCGGCGAAAAGGCGATGCTCCGCGAGATCAAAGACGCGTGGGGCAACGCCGTCGATCTCGTCTACGTCGCGGGCCGCCTCTCCACCGTGCGCGCGTTCACGCGCGAGCTCCGCCTCACGTATGACGCGAAGGGTCTAGTCGTTCGCGCCGAGATCTGGGCCGACGGTGCCGCGCAGCAGGCGATGGCGTACGCGTATACGAAGTCCGGCGAGCTCGCCCGTGCGACCGACGCGCTCGGCCACGCCCAGCACTTCGCGTACGACGCGCTCCACCGCTTGGTGAAGAGCACGCTCGAGAACGGCGTCTCCTTTTACTACACGTACGACGACGAGACCGGGCGCTGCGTCCACACGTGGGGCGACGGCGGCATCCACGACGTCGAGCTGACCTACGATCTCGACGCCGGCACGACCGTCGCGGCGGGCGAAGAGGTCAAGGTCTACACCTGGGCGAACGGCGCGCTCCTCCGCGAGGAGACGCCCGACGGCGACTTCGCCACTGAGTACACGTACGACGAGGACCAGCTCGTCCTCACCGAGAAGAACGCCGCCGGCGAGACGTGGGAGAGCACGTACGACGAGCGCGGCAACCGGGTGAAGCTCGTCGATCCGGCAGGAAACGAGACTGTCTGGGTCTACCGCGGCGATCTCCTCGTGCGCCGCATCACGCCCGACGGGCTGATCACCGGCATCGCGCACAACGCGCAGGGCGCGCCGATCGAGATCCGTGTGCCGACCGGGCTCACCTACCAGCTCGGCTACGATGGGGCCGGCCACCTCGTCTACCTCTACGCCACCGAAGGAATGCTCGGCTCGTGGTCGTACGACGAGAAGCACGATCTCATCAAAGAGACGGACGCGCGCGGCGCGTCGACGGCATACACGTACGACCCAATGGGCCGTCCGCTCACGCAGACGGACGCGCTCGATCACGTCAGCTCCGCGGAGTACGACAAGCTCGGGCGCCCCGTCGCCATCCGCCGAAACGACGGCACGCGCGTCGGGTTCGCGTACGACGCGATGGGCAACCTCACGCGCCAGGTCGACGCGCTCGGCCGCGCCACGCAGATGGACTACGCGGGCACCGGCGTGCTCGTGCGCCAGACGCTCCCGAACGGCCAGGTGTGGCACTTCGAGCACGACGGGATGGAGCGCCTCCGCACCATCACGAACCCGAAGAAGGAAGAGTACGAGTTCACGTACGACCGCGGTGGGCGCGTCATCGAAGAGCGCACCTTCGACGGCCGCGTCCTCAAGTACGCGTACGACAAGGCGAGCCGCCTCCGCCGCGTCGACTATCCGGACGAGACGTACCGCGAGTTTTCCTACGATCCGCTCGGAAACGTGCTGGAAGAGAAGTCCCCGCACGGCCCGCAAAAATACGGTCGCGACAAGCTCGGGCGCCTCCTCGCCGCGGCGGTCATCGAGCACAACGGCAAGACGGTCGTGGAGCTCGAACGCGATCGCTTCGGCCGCGTTGTGAAGGAGATCCAGAACGGCCTGGAGATCGCCTCGACGTACGACGCGCGCGGCCGCCGTGAGACGCGCGCGCTGCCGGCCGGCGAGACCACGACGTACCGCTACGACCGCGCCGGCGCCCTCAGCAGCCTCGAGCACGACGGCCACAAACTCGCGATCACGCGCGACACGCTCGGGCGCGAGACGAAGAAGACCTCGGGCCGCGCGCTGGAGCTCGTCTCCACGTACGACGCGATGAGTCGCCTGGAGAGCCGCATCGCCAAATCCGCCGAGCGCGTGGGCGAAGCCGCGCAGCGCGTGCTGAGCGAGCGCAAGTGGTCGTACGACGGCAACGGCCGCGTGACCGGCATCGAGGACTCACGCTGGGGTCAGACGCGCTACGGCTACGACGAGATCGGCCAGCTCATCGAGGCCCAGCGCGGCAAGCGCCACGAGGTCTTCTACTACGACGCCGC
>JAYVXL010000673.1:0-4070 GCA_043785185.1 Myxococcales bacterium | reverse complement strand
ACTCAGCAAAGGCGGGTACTTCGGCGCGGCCTTGGCGGGGCCGCTCTTCGTGAGCTGGTTCCACTGGCCGCTGTCGGGCGCTTGATCCCTGCCCGGGTTGAAGTGGACGGCGGGGGACCCTATCGCGCCCTAAGTGTTTGTCCCCATGAGATACGCCGCAGAAGATATCGTCCTCGACGTGCCGCGGCTCGGTCGTCTGATTTTGGTCTTCGGAAAAGGGGGCGTCGGCAAGAGCACGATCGCGGCCGCCCTCGCGCGGCGCTTCGTGACCCACGGGCGCGCGTGCACGCTCGTCGGCTTTGGGGACGAAGCGATCACGCGTGACGCCGGCGTGGAGCACGTGGTCCTCGACGCCGACGCCGCCCTTTCGCGCGCGGCGGCTCCCCTGTTCGGCTCTTCGCTCGTGAGCCGGCTCGTCCTCGCCAACTTCGCCATTCAGCGCCTCGTGCGCGCCGCGCCGCTCCTCCGGGAGCTCTCGCTTCTCGAGTGCGTGCGCCAGATCGCGAGCGCGCGCCCCAAGAGCGTCGTCGTCGTGGACATGCCCGCGACCGGGCACGGCGTGGCGTGGCTCCGGGCGCCCCGCCAGATGTTGACGCTCCTGCCGGCGGGGCCGGCGCGGCGATTCGTCGCCGGGATCGACGGCGAGGTCAACGGACCGCACGCCTCGAACGTGGTGGTCACGCTGCCGGAGCTCTTGCCGTTGCGCGAGTCGGTCGAGCTGTGTCGCTCCCTCCGCGACGTCACCGGTCGGCCGCCGGCGTGGGTCGTCGTCAACCGGGTGCCCGACGCGCTCGAGGAGGGCGCGCTCGAGGACGCGCGCAGCCTAGAGGCGCGGGCCACGCCGGACGCGCGGCGAGCGGCGTCCGTCGCGCTCTCGGTGATCGAGGCGCGCGTCCGCGCCGCGGCGCGCGCGCGCGAAGAGATCAAGCGAACGCTCGAGGGCGAGTCGGTCAGCTGGTCGACCATCCCGGAGGTGGCAGGGGCCGAGATCGTGGGCCGCGTCGCGCAGAGCTTCGGGTCGGAGTGGGCCGCGTGACGGAAGCGGGTCCGCGCGTGATCGTGTGCGCGGGAGGAGGCGGGGTTGGAAAGACGACGACCTCCGCCGCGCTCGCGATCGCGTTCGCGCGGGCAGGGCGTCGCACCCTCCTCGTCACGGTGGATCCCGCGCGCCGCCTCGCCGACGCGCTCGGCGTGCCGATCGGCTCGGCGCCGGCGCCTGTGGAGCTCGCGGGAGAGGCCCCTTTCGCGGGGACGTTGAGCGCGCTCATGCCCGATCCGAAGGACGCGCTCCCGCGCCTCATCGACTTGGTCTTCGAGCCCGAGCAGCGGGCCGCCGTCCGCGCGAACCCCGTCGTGGAGCTGCTCGTCGATCGGCTGGCCGGCATCCACGAGCTCGTTTGCTCGGCGCTCGTGGCCGACGCCGTGCGCGCGGACCAGCCCGAGGTCGTCGTGATCGACACCGCGCCGTCGCGCCACGCGCTCGAATTCGTGCAGCACCCGGGTCGGCTCGTGGAGCTGCTCGACGGTCGCGCGGTCGAGTGGCTGGGCCGCCTCGCGGCCGGCGGCCGCGGCGAGACACCGAAGGGCGGGCGCCTGCGCGCGTGGGGGCAGCGCGGGGTCGAGAAGGCGCTCTTCGCGGCCTTCGGCGAGCGGTTCATCACCGCCGCGGGCGATCTTTTCGCCGCCCTCGCGGCGTCGCGCGGACAGCTCGCGTCCCTCGCGCGGCGCGCCTCGGAGCTGCTCCTCGGCAAGACCGCGCGCTACGTCCTCGTCGCCGGTCCAACGCGCGCGTCGGGGGAGGACGCGGCGTACCTGCTCGCGCGACTCGGCGCGCTGGGCCTCACCTGCGCGGCGCTCGTCATCAACCGCGCGCACGCTCCGGCGGCGCCGTTCCTGGCCGAGCTGCGCGCGCGCACGGACCTCCCCGCGCGGCTCCGCGGCGCGCTCGACGTGCTCGCGGACGAGGCCACCGCACGCGCGCGCGCCGTCGACGAGCGCGTGCGCACGCTGCGCGCGCTCGCGCCGAGCCTGCCGATCCTCGAGCTCCCCGACGTCCTCGCCGAGGAGCCGAGCGACATCGTCCGCGAGCTCACCTTCGCGGTGGGACCCGCCCTCCTGCCCCACCTCGGCGGTGGGGGATGAAGGGCGACGGGTCTCGCGCACATGGATCCGTCCCTGCGCGGCGCTCTCGCCCTCGCGGTGGGGACAAGCACGGCACCTTCGAGCTGCCTTATGCCCGCCGCGTCTCACGAACGTCGGGGTGTACAGAGAGCTCTTCGACTCTGCGCACACCGACGTCGTGCCGGAGATCCGTCTCTCTTGGCTTTTCCGGCTTTTCCGTGCCGCTACGCCGCGCGGGCGGCGCCGGGGGAGCTCGCGCCGCGCGGAGAAGACGCCTCGGCGAC
Source organism: Myxococcales bacterium (assembly GCA_043785185.1). Lineage (GTDB taxonomy): Bacteria > Myxococcota_A > Polyangia > Polyangiales > Polyangiaceae > JANYHK01. The sequence continues at coordinate 1,665 of JAYVXL010000673.1, read as the reverse complement.
GGGCTTTCTCCGGCGCAGCTCGACGCGCATCGCGTCGAAGCTGGGCGCGTCCTGCCCCAACGTGCGGCGGAGCAAGTAGAGCGCGTGGTGGACCTCGGTATCGTCTGGCTCTTCGACCGAGCCGTCGAGGATGTTGCGATCCTCGGCCAGCGCTACCGCTGCCGCGAGCTCATCGCCCTGCGCCGCGCGCAGGTAGTGGCGCGCTTCCAGCTCCGAAAGCGAGGCAATCGATGCGATCGTGAAGCCTTTCATTCTGGTCGACCTCCGTGGTGCGCTCGTTTGGAGAAGAGCACCCGCCGTGGGACTCGAGGCTGCGAGACACGTGCCACCGGCAATCCACGACTCGGATAGAGGGGTGCCCCCGGGCCTGTGGGGCTTTCGGGCGCGAGTGTGGCGAATGTCCCCGCGCAGCGGAGCGTTCCCGCGTCCAATCCTGCGGAGAGGCGCCCGAGGCGGCGCTGGCACGAGGCTCGCAACGGACGAGGCCATGCCGCACATCGCCAAGCCCCACGTGGCGCGCGCCGCCAAGGCCGCGTCCTGGATCGCGATTCTGGCGTCGACGACGCTGGGCATCGACGGCCGGAGCGTGCGCACCCGCGTCCGCGCGAGCGGCTCGGCGGAGGTCGACGACGCAAGTACCTACCGCCTCGTCGTGCAGACGTACGACGGTTCGATGCGCGACGGCGCGCGCCCGGTCGGTTCGCTTCAGCGTTTCGTCCTGGGCGCCGAGCTACGGCGAGGGGTGGACGTGACCGTCGTCGAGCTGCGCGGAGAGTCCACGCCGCCGCCGGGGGAGAGCCGCGTCGTCGCGTGGGTGGAGCCCGGCCGCGAGGACCTCGAGCTCGACGGTCGCGCCGCACGCCCCGCCCCGGGGCAGGTGTACGGCTCGGCGCGGCGCACCCCCGGTGTCACCCGCGTACGCATCGCCCTCGGTCGCAAGCTCGGCGTCGCGGCCTGACCGCTGAGCGCGGCTGAGCGCGGCGGAGCGCGGCACGCCCTGAGCGGCGGTCCCCGAGCCAGCGCACGGGGTCCACGATGTTCGTCGCAGGCCGCGTCGAATGCGCTCGGATTCGCTCAGCCCGCCTCGGCGTCGCTGGGCGCCGCGTCGGAGGGCCCCGCGTCGGCAGGCCCCGCGTCGGGGACCTGGCACTGGCCACCCACGCAGGGGTTGGCGCCGCACGAACGGCCGCAGGAGCCGCAGTCGGTGGGCGACGTCTGCGTGTTCGTCTCGCACGCGTTGGCGGGGTTCCTGTCGCAATCGCCCCAGCCGGCGGCGCACGTGAAGCCGCAGGCCCCTCCGCTGCAGGACGGCGTCGCGTTCTGCGACGGGCACGGTGTGCACAGCGATCCGCAGGTGGCGACGTCGTCGTTCGACACGCACGCGGCGCCGCACGCGTGGAACCCCGGTTTGCACGTCCAACCGCACGCCCCCGCAGCGCTGCACGTCGCCGTCGCGTTGGCGGGCGCCGCGCAGGGCGTGCAGGACGATCCGCACGTCGCCGGGTCCGCGTTGCTCGCGCACGCGCCGCCGCACGCGTGAAAGCCGGCGTTGCACGCGAGGCGACAGGCGCGCGCCACGCACGTCTCGACGCCGTTGACCACGGCGGGGCATGGGGTGTTGCAGTCGCCGCAGTGCGACGCGCTCGTCTCGAGGTCGACGCATTG
>JAYVXL010000672.1:0-12905 GCA_043785185.1 Myxococcales bacterium | reverse complement strand
CGGCCGCGGCGCGCGAAGCCTCGAGATCCGCGAGCAGGTGCTTCACCGCGTCGAGCGCCGCGCGCGCCTCACGTGCGCGAAGGGCCGGATCGCCCTCCTCGCTCACCGCGGGCCGCACGCCGCCGCCGGTCGCCAGCGCGCGCGAGAGATCGCCGAGCTGCGACGACGTGAACCGCAGGCCGCTCGCCTCGCGCTCGAGCGCCGCGCGCTTGCGCACGAGCGCGCCGTACGACGGATCGAGCCGAACGAGCGACGCGACCGCGCGCATCGCCTCGGGGCTCTGCGTGCCGCCGCCCACGTCGACGGCGCCCGCGTCGCTCCCGGTTCGCGCCGCCGCGAGGAGCCCGGCCATCGCGCGCTCGTTCTCGGCGACGCGCCGCGCCGCGTCGCGCACGGGCTCGTAGACCTGGACGAACGCGACGAGCTTCTTGTCGGCGCTCTCGAATTTGCACAGCGCGAGATCGATGTACGCGTCGAGGACGCGCGCCTCGTCTTCGTAGCGGTGGTGGACCTTGATCTTCGACAGATCGTCCAGGAGCTCGCGCGCGCCGTCGTAGTCCTTCTTCTCGTAGCGCGTCGTCGCCGACTCGTAGAGCGCCTCGGCGAGGCGCTCGGAGTCGCGCGGCACGAGGTAGTAGTAGAAGCGCGCGTCGTCGAAGCGCTCCTGCTCGTGGGCGATGCGCCCGAGCGCGAGGCGCGCGAGGTCGCGGACCTGAAAGAAGCGCGCGTCGGCGAAGACCGGCGCGCTGTGGTCCTGGCGCTTCGGGTCGGCGACCTTGCAGAACAGCTCTTCGCCGTCGTGCAGCTTGCCGCGCTCCACCTGGAGGAGACCTTGAAGGTACGTCGCTTGCGACCACCATCGCGACGTCTTGGCGATTTGGCGGTACGCGGCGAGCGCGGCCTCGGGATCGCCCGCGGCCTCCTTCGCGCGGCCGGTGAGGTAAAGCACCTCGCCGCGCGACTCCTCCGGGGCTTGCGCGGGCACGTCCTTTACGTCGTCGAGGCCGGCCTGGTAGGCCTGCGCCTCTTGGGCGATCTCGACGAGGCGGCGCGTGGCGCGTCGCGCATACGTCCCGTTCCCCTCCCAGGCGCCCTTCGCGGTGAGGGCGCGGCGCAGGGTCGCGCGCGCGGGCTCGAACGCGCCGGCGGCCGCGAGCGAGTCGCCGAGCAGGTAGACGGCCGCGCGCGAGTCCTCGTACTCGGCGAACGCGTCGAAGCGCGGGTGAAGGACGAGCGCCGTCAGCGTCGCGATCGCCTCGTCGATGCGCCCGGCGTCGCGCAGGCCCTCGGCGGCGGCGACGCGCGCGCGGATCGCGTCGAGGTTCAGGGCCTCCTGGCCGCCGAGCCGCCGACGCGCGAGCGCGTCGTGGTATGCGCGCATCCCGTCGCCGCGCGGCGCCTCGTTCGCGATCGCGGCCGGCGTCGCGGTTGCGGTCGTCGTCGGCGTCTGCGTGGCGGTCGCGGTCGGCGTGGCGGACGGCGTCGGGGTCGCGGCGCTTCGCGGCTGCGCGACGACGAGCGGAGCCGCGCAGATCGCGGCGAGCACGAGCGCGGCGCGGCGACGCACGCTATTTCCCTGCCGGCCGCGCGACGGCCTTCACGCGCACGCGCAAGTCCACCTTGCCGCTGCGATCGGTAGGAAAATCGGCGCCGAGCGTCGAGTCGGCGTCGATGCGCGCCTCGACCGAGAGTCTTTGATCCTTGGGGACCTCCACGATCACGCGCGAGCGCTGCGCGGTCTTGAACGCGTCCTCGCGGCTGTCCTTGCGCTCGACGTCGAACGTGACGGCGTGGCGTCCGGGGGCGACGGCGTGGTCGTAGATCTTCGTCATGTCTTCGAAGCGCGCCGTCGCGTCCATCGAATAAACGACGCCGTCATCGAGCGAGAGCGTCAGGCGCGTGAGCTTCGCGCGGTCGCCGTCGTTCTGGACGGAGACCTCGATGCGCGAATTGAAGAGCCCGTCGCCGACGGCGGCGACGCGCGCGCGCAGCGCCGAGATGTCGCCGAGGAGCTTGTCGTAGTCGACCGCGCCGCTGGTCGGCGGTGGGCCGCTCGGCAGCTCGTTCGGCGCCGGGTTCAGGGGCGATGGCTTCTGGCCGCCGTCGTAGAAGGTCGGCGCAGGGGCGGCGGCTTGCGCGCCTCCGGCGTCGGCCGCGGCGGCCACGCTCCCGCCGGCGCCCGCGTCGTCCGCGACCGCGGCCTCGACGCCTGCGTCGCTCTTCGCCGCGAGGGGCTTTGGCTTGGGCGCCGTCCCGCGGCCGCGCGGCTGCGCGATCGCGGCTGTGGCCGACGCGAGGGCCACGATCACGGCGACGGCGTACGCAAAGGTCCGGCGGGTCCGCACGGGGCTAGAGTACCGGCTGCGCGCGCGAGAAAGAAGCGCGCTCCGCGGGTCTTCAGCCGCCGAACGGCAGCCATACGCTCACGCCCCCGGTCACGACCAGGTCGTTGACGAGGTGCTCCTCGCCGATGAGCGTCTCGCGCAGGATGTGGTCGCGAAAGTCGAAGCGCACGCTGAACCACTTTCCGAAGTACCACTTCGTGCCGATGCCGGCGCTGGCGGTGAGGCCCCGCGCGGTCGAGTCGTCCGTCACCCCGCCGCCGAGCGAGGCGTTGAAGTCGAAGCGACTGATGCCGTCCCCCATCCACCGCAGCTTGCCGTACGCGAACGACCACACGAGGTGGCCGAAATACAGGCGCCCGGGCTTGTTGGTGCGGTCCTCGATCTGCACCTGCGGGTAGCGGCGCTCGTAGGTGTCGGTCACCGCCGTGCGAAACCGTGTAAATTGCACGGACGCCTCGAGGCCCAGGTCCTCCGAAAAATGGAACGTGTAGGCGCCGCCGGCGATCCAGTTGGAGGAGTAGAGGTCCGCGGCGTAGTACCCGCCCATTACCGACAGCTCGTGGCGGTAGGCCTTCGTGAACAGGCGCTCCTGCACACCACGGTAATGGCGACCGCCGACGAGCTCCTGCTTCAGCTCCTCGTCGACGCACTGGGCCCGCGCTCGTTCCGCGACGAGGGCGCCGGCTGCGGCGACCGCGAGGGCGCACGCCGTCCGCACAACCCGCCGCGCATCTTCGCCCATACCGCAATTTTCGTAACAGGCGCGCGTTCGGACTGTCAACGAGGGCGATCCCATTTGAAGCGCCGACGCGCGCGCCGTACGGTGCGCCCGTGCCGTCCTCGCGCCCCGCCAAGCTCGCGTGCGCGCTCGCGATAGCGGGGCTCGACCCCGGCGGAGGGGCGGGGATCGCGGCCGACCTGCGCGCGTTCGCCGCCGCGGGCGTGTTCGGGTGCGCGGCCGTTGCGGTGGTGACGGTGCAGTCGACGGCGGGTCTCCGCGCCGCGCGTGCGCTGCCGGCGCGCGAGGTGCTCGCGCAGGCGCGCGAGGTGCTCGCCCGCCAGCGCGTGGGGGCGATCAAGACGGGCGCGCTCGGCAGCGCGGCGAACGTGCGCGCCGTGGCCGGCTTGCTCGCGCGCCACCCGGAGATCCCCGCGGTCGTCGACCCGGTCATGCTGCCCTCGCGCGGCGCCGCGCGCTTGCTCGCCGCGCGCGCGGTCGACGCGTTGCGCGACGCGCTCGTGCCGCGCGCGTCGCTCGTCACCGCCAACGCGCCGGAGGCCGAGGCGCTGACCGGCCTGCGTGTCGCGACCCTCGACGAGGCCGCCGACGCCGCGCGCGCGATCGTCCTCCTCGGCGCGCGCGCGGCCCTCGTGAAAGGCGGGCACCTGCGCGGCCGCGACGCGGTGGACGTCCTCGCGATGGACGGCCAGATCTTCGGGCTCGCGATGCCGCGCGCGAAGGCCGGCGCCCTTCACGGCACCGGCTGCGTCCTCGCGTCGCTCATCGCGGGGCGCATCGCCGCGCGCCCCGCCGACGCGCTCCACGCGCAGATTCGCTGGGCCAAGCGCGTGCACCACGCCGCCATCGTCGCGGCGTACGAGGTCGGCGCGGGCGCCCGCGTGCTCTGGCCGGTCGCCCGCGGGAGCCGCGCTATTGCATGAGGTCGTCGATCGAGCCTGCGCCCTCGCGCACGATCACCGGCGGGACCTGCGTGAGGTCGACCACCGTGGTCGGTACGACGCCGCCGCCGCCGCTGTCGATGACGAGGCCGAGTCCGCGGAACGCGGCGTCGATCTCGCGCGGGTCGACGTGCGGCTCCTCCTCGCCCAGGTGCTGCGCCGTCGTCGAGATGACCGGCCGCCCGAGCTCGCGCGTGATGGCGCGGATGACCTCGTGCGCCGGTACGCGGATTCCGACCGTCTTGCGCTTGCTCTGGACGAGCTTTGGCACCTCGCGTGTTGCCTCGAGGATGAAGCAGTACGGCCCCGGCAGCATGCGGCGGAGGACACGGTAGTGCTGGTTCTCGACGATGGCGTAGCGCGCGATGTTGCCGAGGTCGGGGCAGATGAAGGCGAGCTGATGGTGCTTGTCCATCCGCTTGATCGCGTAAAGCTTGTCGACGGCCTTCTTGTTGAAGAGGTCGCAGCCGAGGCCGTAGACGGTGTCGGTCGGGTAGGCGATGACCTCGCCCGCCTCGAGCGCCTCCACGGCGCGGCGGACCTTACGCGGCTCCGGGTGGTCGGGGTTGATCGAGAGGAGCACGACATCGCGGCGGATACCGTGAAAGTGCCACGATGTCACGCCCGCCGTTATGCTCCCCGTTCCCCGTGATCCTCGCCGACGCCCCGCTCTGGTTCCTCCGCACGTTCGCGATCGCGTTCGGCCTCATCTGGGGCAGCTTCTTGAACGTCGTCATCTACCGCGTGCCGCGCGACATGAGCGTCGTCCGCCCGCCGTCGCACTGCCCGGGGTGCGGCAAGCCGATCGCGCCCTACGACAACGTCCCGGTGCTCTCGTACGTGCTCCTCCGCGGGCGCGCGCGCTGCTGCGGCGTCAAGATGAGCCCGCGCTACCCGCTCGTCGAGCTGATCGGCGGCGCGCTGTCGCTCGCGATCGTCGAGGTCGTGCTGCGCGCGCTGCCGGCGTCGGAGCCGCTCGGCCGCGCGGCGGCGATCTATGGCGCCGACTTCGCGCTGTGCATGGGGCTCACGGCGGCGGCGTTCATCGACGCCGAGACGATGTACCTGCCGGACCCCATCACGATCGGCGGCGCCGTGCTCGGCGTCGCCACGGCGAGCCTCCGCGGCATGACCTTCGTTCAAGCCATCGTCGGCGGCGCCGTCGGCTACGGAATCATCTGGCTCGTCGGCGTCCTCTACAAAGCGCTCCGCGGCCGCGCGGGCGCCGGCCTCGGTGACGCGAAGCTCCTCATGCTCGCGGGCGCGTGGTTCGGCTGGCGCGGCGTCTACTTCACGCTCCTCGCGGGCAGCATCCAGGGGACGCTCTACTCGCTCGTCGTGTACCGCGTGCGCGGCAAGATCGACGAGCCGGAGTTCGTGAAGGCCGAGCGCGCAGAGCTCGAACGCGAGGCCGCGGCCGGCGACCTCGAGGCGAAGGAGCTGCTCGAGGAGGACATCGTCGGCAAGCCCCCGGCCGACGGGCTCATGCGCGCCGCGATCCCGTTCGGACCGTTCCTCATCCTCGCCATCCTGGAGCTCTTGTTCGCCGAGCGCTCGATTCTCGCCTTCTACGAGTCGCTCTTCCACTGAGCCGGCCGCGGCGCGGCCGAGCGCTCAGAGCGAGTAGCCCACGCTGAAGAGGACGCGAGGCAGGACGGCGCGGCGGACGCTGTTGTCGGAGCTCTCGAGCGGGCCGACCTCGAGCGCGGACGCGCCGACCGCGCCGGTGAGGTACTGCACGCCGACGCCGGCGCCGAGCGTGAGGCCCCCGTCGAAGATCGTCTGCACGCCGCCGTCGACGGCGACGCCGTAGAGGCCCGCGCCGCGCGCCTGGCCGTATACGAGCGAGGGACCCACGAAAAAGCCGCTCGCCTGGCGCTTGTTGCCCGTCCAGTAGCGCGCGCCCGACTCGACGACCCAGGTCGGCGCGGCGACGCTGACGCGCGGCGACGCCACGACGCCGAGGTGGCGCACCGGGAGATATTCGACGTTTCCGCTGAGGCCGGACGCGATGACCGCTGCGAACGGGTTCACCTCGAGGGAGAGCGGGCGCGAGCCCTTCGTCTCGAGCTCGGTGAGCGCGTCGCGGAGCTCCGCTTCGACGGCGAGGTCGGTCGCGCCCGGCGGCGACGCCCACGCGGCGCTCCCGCCGATGAGGATGGCGACGCCGACGAGGCTCGCGACGAGGGGTTGTACGACCGATCGCATTGCAGGACACCCCTTGCGCCGCGGACGCCTCGCCCGGCGAGCGGGACGCAGCGCACGAGGCTCAGAAAGTCGTTAGCTAGCTAACGACTTTGAGCTGCCCTTCCTACGCGCCGCGCGGGCCCATCTCCCTCCGCGGCCGACATCCGGCGTAAGTACCCGTAAATTAGCGCTTCTCGAGCGGCACGTAGGGCCGAGCCGTCGGCCCCGTGTAGATCTGACGGGGGCGCCCGATCTTCGTCGACGTGTCCTCCATCATCTCTTTCCAGTGCGCGATCCACCCGGGCAGCCGCCCGAGCGCGAAGAGCACCGTGAACATGTTCGTCGGGAACCCAAGCGCGCGGTAGATGATGCCCGAGTAGAAATCGACGTTCGGGTACAGCTTCCGCTCGACGAAATAGCTGTCCTGGAGCGCGGCCTCTTCGAGCTGCTTGGCGATGTCGAGCGTCGGGTCCTTGATGCCCTTCTTCGCGAGCACGGTGTCCGCCGCCGCCTTGATCAGTTTCGCGCGCGGGTCGAAGTTCTTGTACACGCGGTGGCCGAAGCCCATCAGCTTGAAATTGCTGTTCTTGTCCTTCGCCATGGCGACGTACTTCTTGACGTCGCCGCCGTCCTTCTTGATCTGCTCGAGCATCTCGATGACTTCCTGGTTGGCGCCGCCGTGCAGCGGACCCCAGAGCGCGCAGATGCCGGCGCTGATCGAGGCGAACAGGTTCGTCTTCGCGCTGCCCACGAGGCGCACCGTCGACGTGGAGCAGTTCTGCTCGTGGTCGGCGTGCAAGATGAGGAGCAGGTTCATGACGCGCTCGATGTCCGGGTCGACCTCGTACGGCTCGGCCGGGACGCTGAACATCATGTTGAGGAAGTTCCCGCAGTATTTCAGCGAGTTCTTCGGGTACACCATCGGCTGGCCGATGCTCTTCTTGAAGGCGAACGCGGCGATCGTGCGGACCTTCGCGAGCAGGCGCGCGATGGTGATGTCGATCTCGCTCTTGTTGTCGACGTCGAGCGCCTCCGGGTAGTACGTCCCGAGCGTCATCACCATCGCCGAGAGCACCGCCATCGGGTGCGCCGTCGACGGGAAGCCGTCGAAGAAGTGGATCATGCCCTCGTGGATGAGGGAGTGCCGCGTCAGGAGCGTCGAGAACTTGTCGAGCTGCTCCTTGTTCGGGAGGTTCCCGTAGATGAGGAGGTAGCTGACCTCGACGAACGAGCTCTTCTCGGCGAGCTCCTCGATCGGGATGCCGCGGTAGCGGAGGATGCCCTTTTCGCCGTCCAGGAACGTGATCGCGCTCTTCGTCGAGGCGGTGTTCATGAACGCCGGGTCGAGCGTGACGAGGCCGGTCTTGGCTCGCAGCTGCGAGATGTCCAGGGCCGTCTCGCCCTCACTTCCCGTGACGATCGGACAATCGACCTTTTGGGTATCGCTGAGCTTGATTTCGACAGTCACTGCGGCCTCCGGCTTGAACGGGGGGTGCACCATAGCGCGATGCGTCGCAAAGGGAATAGAGCAGACGCCCCTCCGGGGAAAGCCCTCTCGTGCGACAGTGGCGCGCATGATCACCGCTTCGGCTGCCCTGGCCGGCCTCGTCGGCGTGCTCCACGTCTACTTCCTCGTCCTCGAGATGTTCCTGTGGGCGACGCCCTACGGCGCGAAGACCTTCGGGCGGCCGCTCGAGGAGCTCCAGCAGAGCAAGGTCCTCGCCGCCAACCAGGGGCTCTACAATGGGTTCCTCGCCGCGGGGCTCTTCTGGTCCCTCGTCGCCGGCCCCGAGCTGGCGATGCCCGTGCGCCTCTTCTTCCTCGGCTGCGTCCTCGTGGCGGGGCTCTACGGCGGGGCGACGGTCGGCAAGAAGATCCTCTTCGTGCAGGCGGTGCCCGCCGCGGTGGCGCTCGTCGTCACGTTCCTCGCCCGCGGCTGACGCGCGCGGGCGCCGCAGGTCACCGCCAGAAGCGCCGCTCGTCCTGCTGCAGTTGCCCGAGGCGGCGCTGCTCCTGGATCATCGCGCCGTAGGGCTTCGGCACGCGCGGATCGCCCGCGAGCTTGTAGAAGACGAGCAGCGCGGCCTCGGCGTCGTCCATCGCGCGGTGGGCGTTGTCGAGCTTCACGCCGAGGCGGGCGGCGACCTCGCCGAGCGCCTTGCTCTTCTCCTCGCGCTGGATCTCGCGCGCCCAGACGAGCGGGTCGAGCCACTCGACGTCGCGACGCGCGGCGGGCGCGCTCGGCGGCGGGCTGCCGGAGAACGCCTGCCCCGCGAGGGTAAGCGCGCGCCCCAGCTCGGCGTGGAGGAAGGCGCGGTCGAACGCGGCGTTGTACGCCGCGGGGATGCAGCCGGAGAGCGCGGCGAGGACCTCGTGCGCCACCGCCTCGAAGCGCGGCGCGTCCTTGACGTCGGCGTCGCGGATGCCGTGGACGGCGCGCGCCTCCTCGGGGATGGGCATGCCGGGGTTGACCATCCAGTTGTAGCGGGCGACGACCTCGCCGCCGCGGCCGACGACGACGCCGAGCTCGACGACGCGATCGACCGACGCGTCGCGGCCGGTGGTCTCGACGTCGAGCAGCGCGATCGGCAGGTCCATCCACGGCGCGTCCGCAGCGCCGAGCTCGTCGGCCAGCCCGCGGACGACCGAGCGAAGAAGGTGCGCGATGCCGGCGTAGTGGCGCCCCGTCGGGAAGCAGCCGCACGCGTCCGAGACAGCTCCGCGCATCGTTAGGCGCTTGCCTTCATTTCTTGCCGGCGTCCAGAGTGCCCGCGTCGCTCTTCGGGGCTGCGCTCGGCGGCGGCGCCGGCGGGCCGCCCGGGCTCCCGAGCTCGAGGTTCAGCCAGTCGTTCAAATCGTTCTGCGGGCTGTAGTCGCGACCGTTGATGTAGATCGTCGGCGTGCCGCGGACCTGGAGCGTCTCGCCGAGCTTCTTGTCCCGCTCGATGCGCTCGGTCGTCTCCTTCGACTGCATGTCGGCGTGGAACTTCGTGAGCTCGATGCCGCTCTCCTTCGCGTAGCTGTCGAGATCGCTCTGCTCGAGGTGCTCGCGGTTGGCGAACATCTTGTGGTGCATCTCCCAGAACTTCCCCTGATTGGCCGCCGCGACGCCGGCGCGCGCGCACGCCTCGCCGTGCGGGTGGCTCGCCAGCGGGAAGAACTTGAAGACGAAGCGAATCTGTCCCTTGCGGTCGTCGAACGCCTTGTCGAGCTGCGGCGCCATCACCGCGCAGAACGGGCACTCGAAATCGGCGAACTCGATGATCGTGATCGGCGCGGAGTCGGCGCCCTTCGTCGGCGAGCCGTCGATCGGCACGTTCTTGATTTTGTCGGCGTCGAAGCGGCCGTGGTAATTTTTTTCGAGCTGCTCGCGCGACTGGCCGTCGCGGACGCCCTTGAGCACGAACTTGGCGGCGGGCACGCAGCGCGAGCAATTGCGCTTCTCGCGGACGCACTGCGCGATCGAGACGGGCACGTCCGAGCACGGCGAGAGGAACTCGCTGACGTACGAGGCCCACTCCTTCTTCTCGCGCGGCGTGAGCGCGCTCGTGTCGACCTCGGGGATGCTCACGTCGGGCCCCGACGGCTCCTTTTGGACGGCGGTGCCTTGGGAATTGCCCTGGCACGTGCCCCCCAAGAGGCTGGACGAGCCCGTGAACGCCGAGAGTAGAAAGACCCCAAGACCGAGCTTGATCGCCATGGAACGGCGGTACCTTAGAGCGAACGTCGTTTGAACGGAACAGGCAAAGGGCGGATGGGGCCCACTTGGCGAGCGAACGCCGTTTTGAACGGAACGGACCAGGGGTTGGAAGGGGCCCACTTGGCGCCGGGGCCTCGGCGAGCGTGGTAACGTGCGGGCCGGTGAGGAGCGTCGTCTACCGGTTCGAGGACCTGGCCGCGCTTCGCAGCGCCGTCACCGGCGCGCACCAGGAGCTCGAGCTGCCCGGGCCCGAGAGCATCGGCGAGGGCGAGTGGGTCTTGGCGACGTTCGAGATCGGCGAAGGGCGGCGCGCGACGGCCGCCGCCGCGCGCGGGACGCTGCGGGAGGGGCGGCGATTCCTCGGCTTCGAGAAGCGCGACTGGGAGCGCCTGCGCTCGTTCGTGAGCGGGGGCCCGCTCGGCCCGCCCATGAGCGCGGCGCCCGGCACCGAGCCCGAGGTCGAGGCGCCCACCGAGCGGCCCGTCGAGAGCGAGGCCCTCGCGATTCCGCTCATCCGCGAGTCGCCCGCGACCGCGCGCCCGGAGTCGTCGACTCCCCCCGACTCGCTCATGGCGGCGGACACGCTGCGCCCGCCGCCGCCGGCGCCGACCCCCGTCATGGGGGTGCCCGGCGTCGGCGCCAAGATCCTCGTCGTGGACGACGACGCGGACGTGTGCGAGGTCGTCGCGACGATGCTCGAGGCCGTCGGCCTCACGACGGAGCGCGCGACCGACGGCGAGGAGGCGCTCGCGCGTGTGCACGCGTCGGCGTTCGACCTCGTCGTCCTCGACTGGAACTTGCCCGGCATGAGCGGCCTCGAGCTGTGCCGGCGCATCCGTCACGAGGCGGCGATCGCGAGCCTGCCGGTCCTCTTCTTGAGCGGCCACAGCTCCACGGCCGACATCGTGGACGCGTTCGCGAGCGGCGCCGACGATTTCGTCGTCAAGCCGTTCCGCGCGCCGGAGCTCGGCGCGCGCATCTTCGCGCTCCTCCGCCGCGCGCGGATGAGCGCGATCTAGCTTAGCTTGGCTAGAATCCCGCTCGCCACGCGGGCGGCGAGGGTCAGCCGCCCGAGTCGTCGTCGTTGTCCGCCTTCGGCGCCGGCTTCTTGGCCGCGCTCGCTTTTCCGGCGCTGCTCGGCGCAGGCGCGGCGCCCGGCTCGTCCTTTGGCTTCGGGTCCTCGTGGACGACGACGCGCGTGCCCGGGTTCTTGTCGGTGCTCTTCACGCCGTGCCACCCGCTCGGCAGCGCCGGGCCCGTCCACGCGAACATGGCCTTCGCGTCGATCGGCTGCATGTTCACGCAGCCGTGGCTGCGCTCCTTGCCGAAGCTCGAATGCCAGAACGCGCCGTGCAGCGCGTAGCTCCCCTCGAAGTACATGATCCAGGGGACGTCCTCGATCTTGTACGGGCCGTCGCTCGCGGTGTCGGCCTCCATCGTCGCGGCGATGTGCTTCTCCGCGACGCGGAAGCTGCCTTGCACCGTGCGGTGATCCTTGGCCTTGTCGTCGTCGTTGTGACGGCCGCTCGAGATGATCGTCGCGAACACCGGGCGATCGCCCTCGAACGCGATGAGCGTCTGGGTCGAGAGGTTCACGTCGACCCACTTCTCGCCGGGCGCGAGCTCCTTCGGCGGCGGGCCGGGGCGCGTGATCGCCGCGTCGGCGTCGCGGATCCAGTAGCCCTCGCTCGTCTCGTGGTAGCCGTACGCGTCGATCTGTTGCCGCTTGCCGGTGAGCTGCACGAGCGTGAAGCGATCGAGCTTGTCGGTGCGCTTCATTCGCTGATTCGGCGCGTCGAAGTCGTGCTTCCAGCCCTTCGTGCCGACGATCCACGCCAGCGGCAGCTTGCGCGTCTCGCTCGGCGCCGTCATCCAGACGCCCTCGAACTCCGTCTTCGGTTTGTGGACGAGGACGTGATCGCGCGGGACGAACATGCCGCGCGTCGTGCGCCACATGCGGCCGCTGAACGCGCTCACCTCTTTGTCGAGGCCCAGGTAGAAGCCGCGGACCATGCGTTGGTCGATGAGCTGCGACTCGCCCTTCAGGTCGTCCATCGTGACCTGCGGGCGCTGGCCGCCGTGGTCCTTGAGGAACCAGGGCTTGTCGTCTCCGCCGCCGCCGTTGTCGACGTCGCTCGTGGCGCTCGCCGGCGCGTCGCCGTCCTTGGGCTTCTTCTTGCGCCCGATGGCGAGGCCGCGCTCGTACTCCGCGCGCTCTCTGCGGAGGGGCGCGCGGCGGTACATCGGCGTGCCGTTGGTCAGGTTGAGGCCGTACTCGTACGGCAGCGGCCCGTCGGTGAACGGCGCGTGGGGCGCCTTGCCGAGCTCCTTGTGGGTCAAGTCCGTCGTGACGAACTTGCCGCAGACGTAGCCGCCGGCGAGCAGCTCGTACCAGCCCTCGGCGCAGCTCGTGGACTTCGTCGGCTCGCCCTTCACCGGGAGGATCGCCCCCTTGCGGAGGTAGCCGAGGCGCACGGTTCCGCGGCGATCCTCGCTCGCCTTCGACGGATCCTTTGCGGGCCACTCCATCTTGCTGAAGATCGGCGTCGGCGACTCGAGGGCGGCGACTTTGATGCCCGTCCAGTCGCCGCCGTCGCCAAAGGTCGACGCGTCCGCCGAGGGCTCGCTGGCGAGGCCGCCGTCGTCGGCGCCGTCGCCGCCGTCGACCGCGGAGCCCGTCGACGCGCCGGTCGACGTCGTGTCGTGGTGGACGTCGGCCTTCTTGCACGCGCCGGCCGTCGCCGCGAGGGCGAGCGCGGGCGCGAGCAGAACGAAGGACGGGCGCATCGAACGTCACGTACATTTGGCAGAACCCGGCGGCAAGTGGCCTCGTGACGTCGCCTGAATTGTGCGCGATCTCGAGTGGATGCAGTGGTTCGTTGCTTAACGAAGCGTCGCGCCGAGCCGCGTCGCCGCGGGCTGCGGCAACCGCATGGACAACGGGAACCACGCGGCCTACCGTCCGCCGGTCGCTGTGAGCTCGTCGTCGCCTC
>JAYVXL010000671.1:0-4089 GCA_043785185.1 Myxococcales bacterium | reverse complement strand
ACGCGCGCTTCGATCTCGATCTCGGCAAGGTGCTCCCCGACGAGCCCGGCCGTCGCGTCGACGTCTACGCGACGCTGGCGCGCCTCGACGACGCGTTCGTGAAGGGGACGCCGAAGGTCGAGGCGGCCGTCGAGAGCGTGGAGGCCGCGCGCCGCGCCAAAGAGCTCGAGGACGTGAAGATCGACGACGTGCTCGGCTACTTCGAGACGAAGTACGCGCGCGATCAGAAGCACGAGGCGCGCACGTTCAACCTGCGCCTCGCCGCGAGCAAACTGAACGGGACGGTGCTCTTTCCCGGCGAGACGTTCGATCTCAACGAGACCGTCGGCCCGCGCACCGAGGCGAACGGCTACAAAGTCGCGCCGGTCATCGCGCAGGGTGAGCTCGTCGACGGCGTCGGCGGCGGCACCTGCCAGATCGCCGGCACGCTGCACGGCGCCGCCTTTTTCTCGGGCCTCGACATCGTCGAGCGCCACCCGCACACGCGCCCGAGCTTCTACATCAAGATGGGCATGGACGCGGCGGTCTCGTACCCCGCGATCACGCTGAAGCTCAGGAACCCGTTCCCGTTCCCCGTCGTGCTCCACGAGACCGTGCGCGAGGGCGTCGTGCGCGCGGAGATCCTGGGGCCGCGGCGCTCGCGCGACGTCACGTTCGTGCGCAAGATCAACGAGGTCACCCCCTTCGTCGAGAAGGAGGTGCCCGACCCGAAGATCCCGAAGGGCGCGCGCGTGCTGAAGCAGCGCGGGATCCCGGGCTTCAAGATCACGCGCTACCGCATCTTGCGCGACGGGCCGTTCGCGGTGCGCGAGCACACCCAGGACGTTTACCCGGCGACGATGCAAGTGTGGCACGTCGGCAGCGGCGATCCCGATCCGCGGTGGGACGGCGTGGACGACGAGCACCCGGAGTACGTCGCGGACGAGTACCTGCTGATCTCGCAGGGGCCCGACCTCGCGAGCCCGCACGCGAAGGGGCCCGAGAAGGGCGGCGGCACCGTGGAATCGCGCGTCGCCGGTCGGTACGGTACGCACGGCTGGACGGTGCGCGAGGGCTTCGCGAAGAAGGACGGGGCGCGGAAGGGCGCGCCCGCGTCGAGCGTCGACGACGACAGCCGACCCGACTGACGCCGGCGCGCGCGCGCTACTCGTCGCCCGCTTCGGCGACCGTAGGATCCGCGCAGCAGCGGAAGCCCGTGGAGTAGTCGTGGTAGCCAAAGTCGTGCGCCGCCGTGCGGTAGGTGCACCCGTCGCCGTTCTGGGACGTGTCGAGGTAGTAGCCGCCCTGGAACGTGCCGTTCGGATCGGCCGTCCACTCGTGCAGGTTGCCGACCATGTCGTGGAGGCCGAAGTCGTTCACGCAGCCTTCGAGCTCGCCGGTCTTCATGACGGTACCGGGCAGCTGGTTCAGGCGCGGATCGTTCATCTCCGCGGCGCCGACGAGGTCGAAGCCGCGGACGACCTGCGGGTAGAAGAGGAGCATCGGGCTCTTGCCGTGATCGTTGCACGTGCCGGGCGAGTACGTCGCGCCGTAGGGGTACGCGGCGCCGGCGCTGCCGCCGCACGCGTGGCGCCACTCGGCGGGCTGGCAGAGGCGCTTGCCCGAAAGGCCGCACGCGGCCGCCGCTTGCGCGCCGCTGATGTACGCCTGCGGAACGACGCCGGCCACGCTCATCGCGCGGAAGGTGCGGCCAGGCTCGGGCGTCGCGAACGCGGACCATGGCGCGCCGAGGCCGCCCTCGTTCACCTCCACGAGCGAGCCTTCGTAGAGATCGACGCAGATGCGATCGTCGACGTTCGCCATGTCGCTCGGGCAGGTCGCGCCGCGGAGGACCGGCGGGAGCGCGCCCTCGGCGACCGTCGCGTGGAGCTTCGGCGCGTGGCGCGCGATGGCCCACGCGAGGGATCCGCGGCTCCCCGGGGCGAGCTTCGGCGCGCGGCGGTTCGGCTTCTTGGGCTTGGGGTGCGCGCGGAGAGGGCGCTTCGTCGCGGGGGCCCCGGAGCCGGCCGAAGGGGGAGAGGCTTTGGCGGTGGCCGGAGGGCGCGCTTCGGCGCCGGGGGCGAGCGCCAAGGCGGCGAGCGACACGAACGCGAGCGGGAGAAGGGCGCGGGGTCTGAGCACGGCGAAGGGGTAAATACCCCCGAACGCTAGGGCGTGACCAGCTTCTCTCGGTGGGCCTCCTCTATTGGGCAGTTCCTCGAGTGGGCAGTTCCTCGAGAGGGGGTCAGCTCCTCGAGATGGGGGACGCCATGGCAAGGGGAACGCCATGTCCGAACGGGGCTGCAGAAAGTCGTTAGCTAGCTAACGATTCTCTGCAGGGCCCATCAGCTGCCCCCGGTGGCGTGCTAAACCCTCGGAGACACATGCAGCCCCCGCCCGCGATCCCCCTCGCCGGAAAAACCGTGGCGCTGTGCGTCACGGGCAGCATCGCCGCCTTCAAGGCGGCGAACGTCGCCCGGCTGCTCCTGGCGGCGGGCGCGAAGGTGCTTCCCGTGATGACCGCGTCGGCCGCCCGCTTTCTCGGGCCGCTCACGCTGTCGGGCCTCTCGGGCGAGGGCGTCGTCATGGACATGTGGGATCCGCGCTTCGCGGGTGAGATCCACGTAGACCTGGCGCGCCGGGCGGACGTCGTCGCGATCGTGCCGGCGACGGCCGACGTGCTCGCCCGACTCGCGACCGGTCGCGCCGACGACGTGGTCACGGCGCTCGCGCTCTGCGCGCGGGGGCCGGTCGTCGCGGCGCCCGCCATGCACCCGCGCATGTGGGCGCACCCGGCGACGCAGCGCAACGTCGCCGCGCTCGCCGGCGCGGTCACGCTCGTCGGCCCGGTGCACGGCGAGGTCGCGTCGGGCGAGTCCGGCGTGGGCCGCATGGCGGAGCCCGAGGAGATCGCCTCGGCCATCGCCGCGGCGCTCGCTCCGCCGGATCTTCGCGGCCTCCGCCTCGTCGTCAGCGCCGGCCCGACGCTCGAGGACCAGGACCCCGTCCGCTTCCTCGGCAACCGCTCGAGTGGGCGCATGGGATTCGCGGTCGCGGCGCGCGCGGCGGCCCGCGGCGCGTCCGTGACGCTCGTGGCCGGCCCCGTGGAGCTCGCGACGCCGCGCGGCGTGCGGCGCGTCGACGTGCGCGGCGCGCTCGCGATGCGCGCGGCGCTGTGGGAGGCGCTGGGCGAAGATCTCGCCGCGTGCGACGCCCTCGTGATGAGCGCCGCCGTCGCCGACTACCGGCCCGCCGAGGTCAGCGCGGCGAAGCTGAAGAAGGAGGGCGAGCGCGCGGAGATTGCGCTCGTCAGGAACCCCGATCTGCTCGCCGAGATCGGCGCGCGCCGCGCCGGGTCGCGCCCGGTGCTCGTCGGCTTCGCGCTCGAGACGGCCGATGACGCGGGCCTCGTCGCGTATGCGCGCGGCAAGCTCGCGGCGAAGAAGGTCGACCTCGTCGTCGCCAACCACGCGAAGGACGCGCTCGGCGGCGCGACGAACAAGGTCACGCTCGTGACCGCGTCCGAGGCCGAGCCCCTCCCCGAAGGTGAGAAGAGCATCGTCGCCGATCGCTTGCTCGATCGCGTGGCCGCGCTCGTCCGCGGCGTCTCCTCCTAGTCTTCGCGCTATCGTGTCGTCGCCCGCATGGAAACGCCTTTAAGCCCCCTCGAGTTCGCCCGCCGCGCCCGCCGCATCTACGGGGATCGCGAAGCCGTGATCGACGGTACGGAACGCTATCGCTACGAGCAGTTCTTCGATCGCTGCGATCGATGGTCGACCGCTCTCCAGAGCCTCGGCGTCGGGCAAGGCGATCGCGTCGTCACGATCGCGCCGAATACGCACGCGCAGCTCGAGTCGTTCTATGCCGTGCCGCAGATCGGCGCCGTGCTCGTGCCGCTCAACTATCGGCTCCTCGCGAGCGACTTCGTCTACCTCATCAACCACTCGGGCGCGCGCGTCGTCTGCGCGCACGCGGACTACATGGGCGCCATCGACAGCGTCCGCGCCGAGCTCCCCGGCGTCGAGCACTTCGTCTGCCTCGGCAGCACGCGCGCGGGTGCGCGCGAGGGCTGGGTCGACTACGAGGCCACGCTCGCGGCGTCGCCGCCGA
>JAYVXL010000670.1:0-4090 GCA_043785185.1 Myxococcales bacterium | reverse complement strand
CCAGGTGTGGCGCGCGCTCGGTCGCTCGAGCAAAGGGCTGAAGTTCGGGACGAACGTAGTCGTCGGTCCGCTCGTCATTCGCCTGCTCGGCCGCGCCGACGACGGCGGCCTCCTCGAGGTCGGCCTCGTGACGACCGACGGCAGCGCGGTGGACGACGCGATTCGAACGACCGGCCACGTGCCGCTCCCGCCGTACATCAAGCGCGACGATCGCGACGCCGATCGCGAGCGATACCAGACCGTGTTCGCCCGCGTCGACGGCGCGATCGCCGCGCCGACCGCCGGCCTCCACCTGACGCGCGCGATGCTCGGGCGCTTCGCGGTGCGCGGGCTCGAGGTCGCGTCGGTCACGCTGCACGTCGGGCTCGGGACGTTCCAGCCCGTCACCGCGGCGGACCTCGACGACCACCCGATGCACGCCGAGGTGTACGACGTGTCGCGCACCGCGGAGTCGGCGATCGCGAAGGCGCGCGCGCGCGGCGCGGCCGTCGCCGCCATCGGCACGACGGTCGTGCGCACGCTCGAGAGCGTCGCGGATCCGGCAGAGGACGGCCTGATCCACGCGGGCGCCGGCACGACACGCCTGCTCATCCAACCCGGCTACCGCTTCCGCGTCGTGGACGTGCTCTTGACCAACTTCCACCTCCCCAAGTCGACGCTCCTCGCGCTCGTCTGCGCGTTCGGCGGCACCGAGCGCGTGCTCGCCGCGTACGAGACCGCGGTGAAGGAGAGCTACCGCTTCTTTTCGTATGGCGACGCGATGCTCCTGTGGCGCGCACGATGAAGCCGCGCGCCCACGGGTTCGCGCTCAGCGTCCTCCATCAAGACGGTCACGCGCGCGCCGGCGTGCTGTCGACGCCGCACGGCGACGTGCCGCTGCCGACGTTCATGCCCGTCGGCACGCAGGGGACCGTGAAGACGCTCACGCCCGGCGAGGTCGCGAGCACCGGCGCGCGCGTCGTCCTCGGCAACACCTACCACCTGATGCTGCGCCCCGGGCCCGAGGCGATCGACGCGCACGGCGGCCTCCACGGGTTCACGCGCTGGCCGCACGCGATGCTCACCGACTCCGGCGGCTTCCAGGCGTTCTCGCTGACCGACAAGGTGAAGTTCACCGAGGAGGGCTTCACGTTCCAGTCGCACCTCGACGGCACCAAGTACGCGCTGTCGCCGGAGGAGGCCGTGCGCGTGCAGGCGCTCATCGGCGCGGACATCCAGATGCAGCTCGACGTGTGTCCGCCCGGCGAGTCGACGCGCGCCAAGGTCGAGGACGCGATCGCCACGACGACCCGCTGGGCGCGCCGCGCGCTCGGCTCACCGCGGCCGCGCGGTCAGGCGCTCTTCGGCATCGTGCAGGGCGCGTGCTTTCCCGACCTGCGGCGCGCGCACGCCGAGGAGCTGGCCGCGCTCGATCCGGGCTTCGACGGCCTCGCCCTCGGCGGCTTCTCGGTGGGCGAGCCCATCGAGAGGATGCACGACACGCTCGCCGAGGTCGCGCACCTGCTCGATCCCGAGCGCCCGCGGTACCTCATGGGCGTCGGCACGCCGCAGGACCTCTGGCGGGCCATCGGCGCGGGCATCGACATGTTCGATTGCGTCCTTCCCACGCGCAACGCGCGCAACGGCCAGGCGCTCACGCGCAGCGGGAAGATCGCCATCAAACAGGCGCGTTACAAGGAGGACCGCGGCCCGCTCGACGCGACGTGCGACTGCGCCTGCTGCGCCGGCGGCTACTCGCGGGCGTACCTCCGGCACCTGTTCATCGCCGGGGAGATCCTCGTCCTGCGGCTCCTCTCGCTGCACAACTTGCACTACTACGGCCAGATCGTGCGGGAGGCGCGCGAGGCGATTGCGGCCGGGAATTTCGCCGAAACGCAGCGCCGCGCCCTCCAACATTTGTCCTCGGAGGAAGCTACGCGTACCCTTGCATGAAGCCGCACACATGACGGAGAAAAAGCAGCTCGGCAAGATTCTGCTCAAGCAGAAGCTGATCTCGCAGGCGGACCTGGACGCCGCGCTGCGCGAGCAGAAGCGGGCTCCGCTCGACGGCGGTCGCCCGCTCGCGTCGCAGCTCACGCAGTCGGGCCTCGTCAGCGAGACCGACGCCCTCCGCGCCCTCTCCGAGCAGTTCGGCATGCCGGGCATCGATCTGAACCAAGTGGCGATCCTGCTCGAGCATTTGGACGTCGTGCCGCGTGAGGTGTCGACCGCGCAGCGCATGCTGCCCGTGCTCGTGCGGGAGGATCGCATCTTCCTCGCGATGGCCAACCCGCTCGACAAGCGGACGATCGACGAGCTCGAGTTCGTGACGGGCCGCAAGGTGTACCCGTACATCGCGATCACGCACACGCTCGACCGCACCATCGCCGCCGCGTACGAGGCGAAGGAGCGGGGCGAAGTCTACTACCTCGGGTCGAAGGTGCCGGTCGAGACGCTCGCGCAGCTCGGGCTCGAGCCGAACGCGGCGCCGCAGATCCCGGCCGTCCGCGCGGGCAGCGTGCGCGCCGCGAAAAACGAAAGCATGCCGGTCTCGTCGGCGCCGGGCAGCCGTCGGTCGACGCCGGTTCCCAGCATCCCGCCGCCGCCGCCGACGGGCGCGGCGCTCGTCAAGGAGGCGAGCGTCGAGCACGCCGGGTTCGAGTCGGCGCTCTCGGACGAGGAGTTCGGGACGATGGGCGCGGAGGTGTCGTCGGTGGCGACGCTGCCCGAAGAGTGGAAGCTCCCGTCCGCGGACCCAAGCGGCCCGAAGTCCGCGCGCGGCGAAGGAAAGCTGATCCTCATCGTCGACGACGAGGAGGACATCCGCAAGCTCCTCAAGCGCCTGCTCACGGACAAGGGCCATCGCGTGATCGAGGCCGACCGCGGGCTCCTCGCGCTCCGCATGGTGAAGGAGCACACGCCGGATCTCATCGTCCTCGACGCGATGCTGCCGGAGCTCCACGGCTTTGACATCGCGCGGCGCATCAAGGGGAGCGAGAAATACGGTGCGATCCCCATCGTCATGATCAGCGCCGTCTACCGGGGCTGGCGCATCGCCGAGGATCTCAAGTCCAACTACGGCATCGAGGAGTACATCGAGAAGCCGTTCCGCATCGGCGACGTCGTCGCCGCCGTCACCAAGCTCCTCACGCGTCACACGTCGCCGACCGTGCCTCCGCCCCGCGATCCCGACGACATCACGAGCGAGGCCGAGAAGGCGCTCGAGGACGGCATCGCCGCTTTCCGCCGCGACGAGATCGACGTCGCGATCGAGCACCTGAAGCGCGGCACCCAGATCGATCCGCTCGCCTACCGCCTCCGCTATCACCTCGCGCTCCTCTACGGGAAGAAGGGGCAGATCTACGACGGCGTGGGCGAGCTCGAACGCGCCGTCGAGCTGAACCCGAAGCACTTCCCCGCCCTCAAGAACCTCGCGGTCCTCTACGAAAAGGCCGGTTTCAAGAATAAAGCCATCGAGATGTGGGAGCGCTGCGTCCACAACGCCCCTGATCAGGACACGCGCGCGCAGATCAAAGAACACCTGGTGCGGCTTCTCTGACGCCCCCCATCCACGCGATCTTTTTCCAAAGGTTTTCGTGGGCTCGGCGTCGAACCGAAGTCTGCCCGGCTCGTCCGCTTGCCAGGGTGCTTTGCCGCACCCCGCGTCGCCGCTTGTCGGGTAGAGTGGAGGCTGAGGCCGCGTGAAGTTCCTCTGTGATCAGTGCAAGGCGAAGTACCAGATTGCCGACGAGAAGGTCGCCGGCAAGACGGTGCGCATGAAGTGCCGCAAGTGCGGCCACATGATCGAGGTGCGGGCGGCGGTGACCGAGACGAGCGTCTCGGTGGACGTGCCGCGCGAGGAGAACCCCGCGGCGGCGCTCGCCGGCGGCCCGGCCCCGCCGCCCAAGCCCGTGGCCCGGCCCGGCGCGCCCAAGGCGACCGGTGGCGCGCTCGCGACGAGCTTCGCGTCGGCGCGACCCGTCGGCTCGCGCCCGCCCCTCGTGGCACAGACGCGGCCGGATGCTGGGCTCTCCTCGGCGTTCAACAAGTCGGTGCACCAGAAGGACGACGAGCTCGAGAGGCTCGAGCTCCACGCCGCCGACGAGTGGTA
>JAYVXL010000669.1:0-4108 GCA_043785185.1 Myxococcales bacterium | reverse complement strand
GTGAAGGAGACGGCGAGCTATGGGGGTACAACCACGCGAGCTCCAACCCGTTCACCGGGCCCGGCTACTTCATCACGCGCGTCTCGGAGACGCCGGGCGAGATCGTCTTCGACTACCGCACGCTGCCCAAAGGGAAGGTCGAGTCCTGGCCGCCGATCCTCCCGAACGAGGCACGCCTGGGACGCTTCGTGTACGCGGGGATGATCGACCACGTGCGCGGCATCTCGAGCCACGTGTGCATCGGCCGCGCCCAGAAGGGCCCGGAGCCGATGGACGCCTGGTTCGTGCTCTGCCGGAAGGACTCGAACTGAGGTCGAGCGCGCGAGGCGGTGCCGCCTCGCTACCGCCGCAAAAAAACCGTGATACAACGGGCCTGTGCAGGCCTTCGTCACCGAGCACCGAGCGCTCATCCTGAAGCACGCGCGCGCGTTTGTACGCGCGAGCAGCGAAAAGATCGCGGGCGAGGACGTCGCGCGCGAGGTCGAGCTCGTCCTCACGCAGCTCGCCGAGCAGCGGGGCACGAAACCCGGGCAGATCGAGTCGCCGGACAGCTACCTTCGCGCGATCGTCTTGCACGCCGCGCGCCGCGCGAAGCGGCGCCACACGCTCATCCAGCAGATCGCGGCGGGCGACGACCTCGGCGCCGTCACCGATGACCTGAAAGCGCTCGACTCCGACCTGCCCGATCCCCCGGGCCCCGCCACGGCGGACGCGAAGGCGGCGCGCGCGACGCTCGACGGCGTGAAGGTCAAGCTCACGCCGAAGGATCGGCTCTTCTTCGCGCTCCTCTTCGAGGACGACGGCACGGTCGACGACGTGGCGCGCGCGCTCGGTAGCCCGCTCGACGGCGTCGGCGGCGCGCGCGACCGCGCCCTCAAGGTCGCGGGCGAGCTCGGCGTCGAGGTGGACGGCGAGCGTCGCGGCGCAGGCGCGTCGCCCGAGGAGCGCCGCGACAAGAAGCTCCGCCAGCTCGGGCGCGCCGCGACCACGCCGACCGAGACGACGGAGCACGTCGGCGACCCGCTCCTCGCGCTGGTCCACGGCGGCGATCAGAGCGACGATCTGGACGACGAGCTCGCCCACCTCGCCGCGTGCCCCGACTGCCGCGCGCGCCTCACCGAGGGAGCCGTCGCGCACCGGAGCGTCGTCGTCATGGCGATCGAGGCGCCGAAGGCCAACGAGGAGCAGCTCGTCAGGGTCGCCGGCGAGTCGAACGCGCGGCTCTTCGAGCGCGGCGCCGGGCGGTGGACCGCGGTCGTCGCCGCGGAGAACAGCTCGGCGATGGTCGAGCGGCTCGAGGCCGAGGCCTCGGGCATCGCGTCGCGCGTCGGCGTCGCCGAGGCGGTCGAGGTGCCGGGCGTGCCGAGCATGCGCGGCGGGTCGAACTCGCTCGTCGACGCCGGCGAGGCGGGGACGGAGGCCGCCGAGGTGCAGGCGTGGGCGCAGGCCGCCAAGGCGCCAAAGCGCAAGATGGCGACGGCGAGCGCGGGGTGGATGGCGTTTGCGGTGCTCGCGGTCGCCGGCGCGATGGGGCTCGCGTACGTCCTCGCGACCCGGTAGCGCCACTTGGAGCGCAAACTCCGAATACTGCAGCACATCCGCGACGTCGACGCGTCGGCGTGGGACGCGCTTGCTCGCCCATCGTCCTCCCCGTTCGTCGAGCACGCATGGCTCGACTGCCTCGAAGAGGCCGGCTGCGTGGGCCCCCGCACGGGGTGGCTCCCGAACCACTTCGCGCTCTTCGAGGGCGAGCGCCTCATCGCCGCGGCGCCGGCCTATCTCAAGGGCAACAGCGAGGGCGAGTTCATCTTCGACTGGAGCTGGGCCGACGTCGCCCAGCGGATGGGCGTCGACTATTACCCGAAGCTCGTCTTCGCGGTGCCGTTCACGCCGGCGACGGGCGACCGCCTGCTCGTCGCGCCGGGGCTCGCCCGCGCGGAGATCGCGCGAGTCTTCGTCGCGGTCGCGCAGGAGCTCGCCCGCGAGCTGCCGATGTCGAGCGCGCACGTCCTCTTCCCCCGCGAGGCCGAGGCCGCCGACTGGGGCGCCGCCGGCCTCCTCCGCCGCGCGGGCGTGCAGTACCACTGGCACAACCGCGGATACGCGAGCTGGGACGACTTCCTCGGCAGCTTCAACGCCAAGCGCCGCCACCAGCTGAAGCGCGAGGTCGGTCAGGCCGCCAAGGACGGCATCGAAATCCGCACGCTCGCCCCGGGCGAGCTCACGCCCGCGCTCGCGGACGAAATGCATGCACTCTACACGACCACGGTCGACAAGTTTCGCTGGGGGCGCCGCTACTTGAACGCGCGCTTCTTTCGGCTCGTCGCCGCGCGCTTCGCCGAGCGTCTCGCGTGGGTCACCGCGACGCGCGAGGGGCGCGTCGTCGCGAGCGCGTTCAACGTGAAGAAGGGCGACCGCCTCTACGGCCGCTACTGGGGCGCGCACGAGGAGCACCCGTTCCTCCACTTCAACGTCTGCTACTACCACGGCGTCCGCGAGGCGATCCGCGAGGGGCTCGCCGTCTTCGAGCCCGGCGCCGGCGGCGAGCACAAGCGCGCGCGCGGCTTCGCGCCGACGCTCACCCACTCGGCGCACTGGGTGAAGGAGCCGCGCCTCGCCGCGCTGCTCGCGCCGCACGTCGCGCGCGAGGCCCAGGCGGTGCGCGACTACGTCCGCGGCGAGGGTCCCGATCCCGAGGACTGAGGCGCACGGCGAACTGGCATTTTTTGGGGGGGCGGCGCCCACCCTGACCGGACGCCTGCAGGCCCGTGACACGCCGCTGACAATCCGCGCGCGCTGTGACCGAGGCATGGCGGCCGACCGGTCCGGGGGCCACTAAGGTCAGGGAACACAAGGAGCTGCCCGTGACCGGAACCGTCGTCCTCCTGACCTTCTTCGTGCTGCACTGGCAGCTCAGCGTCCTCATGCAGAGCTTCTTCCTGCACCGCTACGGCGCGCACAGGCAGTTCTCGATGACCCGCGGCTGGGAGCGCTTCTTTTACGTCGCGACGTTCCTCCTCCAGGGGTCGAGCTTCTTGAACCCGCGCGGCTACGCGATCCTCCACCGGATGCACCACGCGTACAGCGACACGCCGAAGGATCCGCACTCGCCCGAGAACCACGCCAACGTCGTCGGGATGATGTGGACGACCGCGAAGATCTACGCCGCCATCGTCCGCGGCGAGACCGCGCCCGAGCCGCGCTTCGACGGCGGTACGCCCGAGTGGCCCGCGCTCGATCGCCTCAGCGACCGCTGGACCACGCGCCTCGCGTTCGGGGCGCTCTACACGCTCGTGTACATCGCGTTCGCGCCGCACTGGGCGTTCTACCTGCTGCTGCCGGCCCACTACTTCATGGGCCCGATGCACGGCGCGATCGTGAACTGGTGCGGACACCGGTACGGGTACCGCAACTTCAAGAGCAGCGACGTCTCGCGCAACACGCTCGTGTTCGACGTGCTCACGGCGGGCGAGCTGTTTCAGAACAACCACCACAAATTCGGCATGAGCCCGAACTTCGCGGTGCGCTGGTTCGAGATCGACCCGACCTACCAGTTCATGCGCCTCCTCGGCGCGCTCGGCGTCATCGACATGACGGGCGCGCAGATCGGGCGCTGGAAGCCCGCCGATCGCGTCGGCGACGTCGTCGGCGCGGAGCCAGCGCCCGGCGAGTGAGCTCGGCCGGCGGACGCGGCGCCGGCTCTACGCTCTACTACCTGAAGCTGTCCTTCGCGCTGCGGACCGCGCCGAGCGCGGCGGCGGCGCCCGCGTCTGCCGCGATTCCCAGCGTGGCGCGCAGCTCCGCCGAGCCCGTGCGCAAGAACGGGTTGGTCGCGAGCTCGTCCTCGATGCGCGTAGGGACCGTCGGCTTTCCCTCGGCACGAAGCGCGGCGGCGCGCGCCTGCGCCTTGGTGATCGCCGCGTTCTTCGGCTCCACGTGCGCCGCGAAGCGCAGGTTGCTCTCGGTGTACTCGTGCCCGCAGTACACGAGCGCGCGCGGCCCCACCGCCGCGATGGCCTGCAGCGACGCGTGCATCTGCGCCGGGGTCCCCTCGAAGAGGCGGCCGCACCCCCCCGCGAACATCGTGTCGCCGGTGAAGAGCGCCGTC
>JAYVXL010000668.1:0-4111 GCA_043785185.1 Myxococcales bacterium | reverse complement strand
TCTGTCCGCCGGCCGTCGCGTCGGGCGCGAGCAGCTTGGCGATGCCGAAGTCGAGGAGCTTGGGGTACGGCGCGCCTTCGTCGTCGAAGCTGAGGAAGATGTTCTCGGGCTTCAGATCACGGTGCGCGATGCCGGACGCGTGCGCGGCGTCGAGCGCGCGCGCGACGGGGCGTAGGACGGCGACCGTCTCTTCGACGGAGAGGCGCCCCTTCTCCTTCAGGTACCCGTCGAGCGGCATGCCGTCGAGCAGCTCCATGATGAAGTACTGTCGGCCGTCCTCGAGCTTCCCGAACGCGAAGATGTCGATGATGTTGCGGTGGCGGATCTGGTTGACCGCGCGCGCTTCGGAGATGAAGCGCGAGACCATCTGCGGGTTGGCGGAGTACTGGCGGTTCAGGACCTTGATCGCGGCCGCTTTGCCAATGAGCGGGTGGGTCGCTTTGTACACGGCCCCGAACCCACCTTCGCCGATCTTGGCTTCGATGCGGTACTCACCGACCACTTGCCCCGCGGACAGATCGACGTCCACCCCGGTGAACGCTTCGTTCGGGAGCAGCGGCTCGCCGTCCTCGGCGCACGTGGTGACGTCGTCGGGATAGCGTTTGCGGCAAACGGGGCAGGTCGCCATGACTCTCTGTCACCCCCCAGGGTACACGACGGCGAGGAGTGCGAGCGAGCGCATGCTCGGCCCTCGAGCAAAGGTTGGGCCGCGGGAAATGGCGCCGAGCCCGCGGGGGCGCGGAAAATCATGCATTTCGCCGAGGCGAGGTGGCGCAAGGGCCCCCCTCCGGTCGGGCCCGATTGCCCCATGACGCGGGCGGGGCTATCAGGGGGCGATGCCGGGAGGAAAGTCCCCGTTCGTGCTCGTGGTCGGACACGGCGCGCACCTCGAGAGCGACGAGGGAGCGGCGTCGATCCTGCGCCAGCTCGGCGCGCGCGTGCGCACGCTCGACCTGTGGGACGACGCGGCCGGCGTCGTCGCGCTCGGCGAGGACCACGCGCGCGCGATCGTCGTCGAGGGGGGCGACCGGCCCGATCTGGCGATCGCGTCGCTCCGCGCGCTACGGCGCGAGCCGAGCCTCGAGGCCGTGCCGGCGATCCTGTCGGTGCCCGAGCGGCAGGTGGCGCGCGTCGAGCCGTCGAGCGGCTTCGACGACTTCATCGTGCCGCCCTACGTGCCGGCGGAGCTGTACGCGCGCATCCGCGCGCTCGAGTGGCGGCGGAGCGAGTTCGCGAACGACGAGCGGCTGAAGATGGGCGCGCTCGTCATCGATCGCGCGGCGCACGAGGTGACCGTCGACGGGCGGCGCGTCATTCTCACGGCCAAGGAGTTCGCGCTGCTCGCGTTCCTCGCGGGCAACCGCGGGCGCGTGTTCAGCCGCGATGCCCTGCTCGCGCGCGTGTGGGGCATGACGTACGACGGCGGCGCGCGCACCGTCGACATCCACGTGCGGCGGCTGCGCGCGAAGCTCGGCGAGGCGCTTCCGCTCGAGACGCTGCGCGGCGCGGGCTACAAGCTGCGCGCGCCGGGCGACGCCGCGGCGGCCGAGCGTGACGGCGGTGACGGCGGCGATGACGGTGATGACGGGCGCGACGCAGATGCGCCCGCCGAGCTCGCGCCGGTGGCGAAGGTCGGTCCGAAGCTCGCGCCGGCGACGCGGACGCGGGCGCGGGCGCGATGAAGCGGCTCGCCGTCTCCGTCGGCTGCCCGAGCGGCGTCGGGCCCGAGGTCTCGCTCGCGGCCGTCGCCAAGCTGCGCGGCGCGCGCGCGTTGCTCGTCGGCGATCTCGGCGCCCTGCGCGCCGCCGCGCGCGCCGTCCGCGTGCGCGAGGATCGACTCGTCGTGGTGCCCGAGGCCGCGCTCGCGTGGCGCCTCCCTGCCGGCCTCCTCGGCGTGCTCCAGCCAGGCTCGGCGCTCGCGCCGCGCGACCGCGCGCCGGGCCGGCCGTCGCGCGCGGGCGGCGCGGCGCAACTCGCGTGGATCGACGCGGCGTGCGACGTCGTCCGCGATGGCGACGCGGACGCGCTCGTCACCGGTCCCGTGAGCAAGGACGCGATCGCTGGCAGCGGCGCGCCGGGCGCGCGAGCCTTCCTCGGGCACACCGAGCACCTGCAGCGGCGCCTGCGCGCGCGCGAGGTCGTCATGGCGTTTTACAGCGAGGAGCTCGTCACGTCGCTCGTCACGACGCACCTGCCGCTCGCGAAGGTGCCGCGCGCCGTCACGAAGCAAGCCGTCGCGCGCGCAGCGTTCTGGCTCGCCGAGCTCCTCATTCGCGCGCGCGGCGGCGTCCCGCGCGTCGTCGTGTGCGGGCTCAACCCGCACGCGGGCGAGGCGGGCCGCCTGGGCGAAGAGGAGTCGCGCGCGATCGCGCCGGGCATCGCGCTCGCCCGCGCGCGCCTGGCGAAGGCGGGCTTGCGCGCGGCGCTCACCGGGCCGATGCCGGCGGAGAGCGCCCTCCGCCTCGCGCTCGCCGGCGCGTTCGACGGCGCCGTCGCGATGTACCACGATCAGGCGACCATCCCGATGAAGCTGACGAGCTTTGGTGACGCCGTCAACGTCTCGCTCGGGTTGCCGATCGTGCGCACGAGCGTCGATCACGGCACGGCGTATGATCGGGCGGGTAAGGGGACCGCCGACGCGCGCGGGATGCGGCAGGCGCTGGCGCTTGCGGTGCGGCTTGTCCGGTGACGTTTTGTTGAGTGCGGCGCGGCGGGCGCCGCGGGTGGGCTCGGCTTGGCGGGCTCGCTCCTCCTTCGCCCCTGGGCGCGGAGTGCGCGCGCGCCGGCATCGCTATGCGCGCGGGGGGCATGGGCGCCGGCGCTAGTACGCTTTACGGGGCGAAGGAGGAGCGAGCCCGCCAAGCCTGGGACTCGGGCGGTGCGGTCGGGGACGTTCCGGGAGCGGGTGGGAGGGAAGGGGGGCGGTGCTAACGCGGGCGCATGGCGTACCAGAGCAGCAGCATGACGCCGACGAAGACGAGGAACGCGGTCCATGTGAGGTATGCGGGGGTCTTTTCGAGCTTCGGCGTTTTTGTCGAGAGCATCATTTGCGTTGCCGCGACGACGATGCCGTCGATCTTTTTCGTGGCGCGCGGGCCCTTGTCGGGGTCGTCTTTGAGCGCACGGTAGCGGCCGGCGAGATCGGGCAGCTTGCCCGCGCGGAAGGCGTAGTCGAGGAGCGCGCTGTGCGGCTTGTCGTCGTCCCACGCCTCGAGCACGCGGGTCCAGAGCGTGTCGAAGACGAGGTCGCCCGTGTCTGCGGCGGGGGCGCCGGAGGGCGGGGGTTGGGGCGGATCGCCCGCGGCGTCGTCGGTCACGGTCCGATTGAACTAGGTTTCTTCGCGCCGATCCAGAAGAAGGCGGGAATCGGTTACACTCGGGGGTGTCCATGCAAGCCCCGCGAGATCCCCGGGAGACGGACGCGCGCGTTTTCGCGGAAGCGGCGCACGGCGGCCAGAAGTACGGCGACGCGCCTTACGTGAAGCACCTCGGCCAGGTCCGCGCGGTGCTCGCGGACTTCGGGTACGGCGGCGCGCTGGGCGTGGCCGCGTGGCTCCATGACGTGCTCGAGGACACGCGCGCGCAGAAGGCAGAGATCGAGTCGCGCTTCGGTGCCGACGTCGCGCAGCTCGTCTGGGCGGTGACGGGCGAGGGGGCCGACCGCAAGGAGCACAACGCGACGGCGTACGCGAAGATCCGCGCCCTCCCGGCCGCCGCGATCCTGAAGCTCGCCGACCGCATCGCGAACGTCGAGGCGTCCCGCGACGTGCCGAAGAAGCTCGCGCTCTACCGCTCGGAGTGGGCCGCGTTCCGGAAGGCGCTCGGCGACATCGGCGACCCGCGCATGTGGGCGCGGCTCGAGCGAGCCATCGGCGCCGGCCCGAGCTGACGCGGACGGTGCGCATGCGCGCGCGCCCCGCTTCGAGCGTGCGTCAGGTGCAGACGCCCGTGGCGCAGAGCCCGCTGACGCACTGCGCGTTGCGGTTGCAGGTGCCGCCCGCCGCCTGGGTCGGCTGGCACGCGCCGCCGCCGACGCCGTCGCACCAGTAGCGCCCCGCGCCGCCGTTTGCGCTCGAGGGCGCGCAGCCGAGATCGCCCGCCGCGTCGTTGC
>JAYVXL010000667.1:0-4114 GCA_043785185.1 Myxococcales bacterium | reverse complement strand
TGGTGCTGTCGCTCATCGAGCGCTTCGAGGACGCGCTCGTTCTGACCTGGGCCTTCGAGTACCGCGACGAGAACTTGCTCGCCAACGGGCGCTCCATTGCGGAAGTCCTCGAGGCCGGGTTTCCAAGCGAACGGGGCGTGGCCTCGATGCTCGCTGACTGCATGGTCGCCCTCGAAGGAGGCACCTGGACCTATACGGACTTCTACGGGCCGACGCGTGGAAACCTCTACCCGACGGACGATGAAGTCCGCACGTTCGTGAAGCGCTGCTCCGATGCCGGCGTACGTTTGCATTACGACGATGGCACAGAGATTCGGGCTCCCGAGTGGCTGACGTCAATTACGAACTCCCCATAACGACAATCTTGCCGTCGTCAACGGGATCATGGCCAACGAGGTGGTCCTCATCCTCGCGAAGCGCGGCGGGCTCGCCGATGTCGAAGGCGTCGCGTACTTTCGCAAGATCGTAGCAGCGATCGACAGCGGGCTCCTCTGGCTCGACCGCCATGTCGATCCTGACGCCAACCACTTTGACTACCGAGACATCGGGACGATCTGCATGTGGCAGCACGTGACGCACTACCGCATCGTGCAGGGGCTCGATCGGTACCGGCGCCTCGCGGCGCGCGTGGAGCACTGCTCCGCACGTCCAGCGGTGGCCGGCACGACGCCGGAAGTTCCGCTCACGGAAGCCGCGAACGCGGGCTGGAAGCCCGCGTAGGCCCGGCGTCGATCATTCAGGAGGGACAAGTCCGGCCCCCCGCGTCGATGCCGGAAACCCTCAGACTCTGCTTTGCGGCGATCGAGGATTGCCGCGTGTCCTCACCGGGGGATGACGCCGCACGTTCCGTTCTGGCACGTGAACGGCGGGCAGCATTGATCGCTGTTCGTGCAGCTCCCACACTTGCCGCTCACGCACGCCTGGTTCGCGCAGTCCTTGCACGTGCCGCACGTGCCACCCCCTCCCGTGCCACCCCCATCAGGCGCACCCCCAGGAGGCGTGCAGAGACCTCCGCCCACGACGGCGCGATCGTAGTGAATGGCCGAGTCCCCGCTCGCGGAGAAGTCGCCCGCGAAGAGCGCGCCGTACATCGTATAGCCCGACGCGAACGAGACCGGACCGTACGCCGCGTAGACGTTTCCACCAATCCGCCACGAGGATGAGAACGACAATCCCGACGCCCCACCAAAGTATGTTCGGCTCAATGCCGGGTAGTTGGGAGAACCGACGACAAGGGAAGCCGAGGTCGAGATGTGGCCCGCGACGACGACATCGAACTGCGCAGTGGGATCGAGGACGAACGCCAGTGAGCTGCTCGTGGAGACGTCGCCGTCGATGAACAGGGCCGTGTTCCCGTGCGCGGCGATCGTGACGGGGGTGCTGGAGTTGATGCCTGTCAGGTAATAGCGACCGCACGGCAAGTCGATCCGGGTCGGCTGTTGGCGCCCCGCCGCGAGCACGTTCGGATCGAGTTGGATGGTCGCGTTGTCGTTGTTCGGCGGCCGTGCCGCAGCGATCCAAGAAGCGATGGGCAAGAGATCGTTCGGACCGCAGGCGCACGCGGGCGGGACGTTCACGGGCGCGCGAACGATCGACCCGTAAGTGACGTTGCCGCTCAATCTTGCGGTCGCCGGGACGTGGAGCGCTTTTTTGACCGAGAGCGATGTGGCGCTCGATAGGTCGCCGTTCGCGTAGGCGTCGTCCTCCAGCACCATCGTACTCGAGGTCGAGATGCCGCCGCCGATGTGCGTCTCCTGTTTGACGTCGACTTGGCCGGACGTGGCGATCCCGTTCGGTGACGACGCCCAGAATGCGCCCCACACGTTCAGAGCGTTCGAGGCGTGCAGCGCCTCGTCGATTCCGATGCCCCCGCCCAACCCGCCGGGCGCGTACGGGCCGCGCGTGCTGTCGTACCCGTCGGTAAGAATGGCGCCCGACGACGAGACGTCGCGGCAAGAACACAGGGCCCAGGTGAACGTGGTCTGCGCGACGCACCCCGCGGGCGTTCCGCCGAGACCGACCGGAGGCCCGTTGCCCACGCAGGATCCGGAGCCTCCAAGCGACGGAACGCATTGGCCGGCGACGCACCCGGTCTTCGCAGGGCACGCGTTACCGCACTTTCCGCAATTGGCGTTGTCGTTCTCGGTGTCGGAGCACGTGCCGTTGCACGCCGTCAGACCGGGAAGGCAGCTGCCTGAGCAAGCGCCCGCCGAGCACACCTGATTGGCTGCGCAGACGACGCCGCACCCTCCGCAATTTTTTGGATCACCGCTGACGGGGATGCATTTGCCGTTGCAAAGGGCCTGGTAGATGGGGCAACCGCCGCCGCTACCGCTCGAGCCACCCTCGCCGGCCGCGCCGCCATCGTCGTTCAGACTGCCGCCGTCCGACGGCGTGTCGCCGAGATTGAGGCCGACCGACCCGCATCCCGCCTGCCATCCAAGCGCCGCCGCGCACACGGCCGCAGCGCTTCCCCATCGTCTCGTCCAGCTCGGTGCGTGCATCGGATGGCCTCCTACGTTCGCGGGGTAAGTGTGGAGTCGCGGGCGTTCGTGCGAAAGAAAATGACGGGTCGGGGTTGGAGAAACGGACTACCGTAATAAATGGCTCGATGGCGGCGCGATGGCTCACGAAGGAAGCGCGCCGGAGCGCAAAATCCCGCGCCGCGACCTTGTTGCTCGGCGCAGTGAGCATCGTTGGATCCATGGATCCGGCGCGCGCCGCGGAACCCCCCGCGGCGGCCCAGCGCACCGCCTCCGTCGTGCTCGCGTGGGAGACGGGCGGCGTCGTGGGCTGCTGGGATCGCGTCGAGTTCGAGCGGGCCGTCGACCTGATCGCCGGCCGCCGCGTGTTCTCGTCGCCGACCGGAGCCGGTGCCGTCCTGCGGGTGCGGCTCGCGCGAACCGCGATAGGCCATCGGGCGGCGCTCACGCTCGAGACCGTCGATGGCCGAGGCGTCGGGACGCGCGAGCTCGAGAGCGAGGGGGCGGCGTGCGGTGAGCTTCTTCAAGCGACCGCGCTCGCCGCCGTCCTCACCGTGGATTCGCTGAGCACCGTCGCCCCCGCGGCTCCGTTACGCGTCGCTCCGAGCCCGCGCGCCGCCGCGCAGTGGCGCGCCGAAGTCACGCCGACCGCCGCCCTCGCGTGGGGACGCCTGCCCGGTGTGGCGCGCGGCTTTGGGCTCCGCCTGGCCATCCTGCCGCATCCCGCTTGGGCGACGGAGGTGGCGCTCCTCGGGTGGCTCTCGAAGCGCGCGCAAAACGAAGAGGCGCCCTCGGCGGACGTCTCGGGGTGGCGCCTCACCTTCTCCGAGTGCCCGCGCTTCGAAGTGGCAACACGTACGTTCGTGTCGGGGTGCTTCGGGGGCGAGCTGAACCAGACCCGAGGCGACGGTGTCGGGCTCCAAAATGCGCGCTCCGCGACCAGCCTCTGGGCGGGCCTCGTGGCGGGGGCCCACGTGCTCCGCGAGCTCGGACGGCATTTCCTCGTGCGCTTCGGTGCCGACCTAGGCGTGCCGCTCCAACGCGACTACTTCTATTACACGCCTCCGAGCGGCGTCACCGTCGTTGCCTTTCGACCCTCGGCCGTCGATGTGGACGTCGAATTGGGGCTCAGCCTGACGATTCCTTAGCAACGAAGCCGCCCTGCGGGCACTCATGGTGGAAGATCTGGTGCAGTCCTCCGACGACACAGCGGTTGCGATTGCGGCGAAGACGCCGCCGGTCGCCATGCCGCCGTTCGAGCGCCTCTTCGCGGAGCACAAATCGAACGTGTGGAGGGCCCTCGGGAACCTCGGGGTTCCCGAAGCCGACGTGCAGGACGCATGTCAGGAGGTGTTTGTGGTCGTACACAGAAAGCTCCCCGAATTTCGCGGGCAGTCTTCCCATAAGACGTGGATTTACGGCATTTGCTTGCGCGTCGCGGCCGGGCGACGTCGCCGGGCGCACCACCGGCGGGAGATGCCGATGGCGGAGGTGCCCGACGTCGCGGGCGGCAGTGATCCGGAGAGCGAAGTGGAGCTCCGCCGCGCGCGGCAGCGACTGGACGGAATCCTCGCGGGGCTGGCCGAAGCAAAACGTGAGGTCTTCGTTCTCTACGAGATCGAGGGGCTGAC
>JAYVXL010000666.1:0-13009 GCA_043785185.1 Myxococcales bacterium | reverse complement strand
GCGCGTCCGGCGGAGGCGCGGCGGAGGCGTGACCGCTGCCGAGCGCCACGAGCGCGACGCCAAGCAGGCGCAGGACGGCGCCGTGCCCCGGCGGCCTTACTCGAGCCAACTCCACTGAATCCAACGCAAGGGCGTCTCGCCGAGGACCGGCGCGTGCACGCCGCTCGTCGACGCGCGCGCCGCGGCCGCGCGCACGAGCGCCGACCACGCGACGTTGCCGATCACGCGGGATGTCACGAGCTCACCGGCCAGCTCGACGGCATTGTCGCGATCGCCCGCGTCCCAAAGCGCCGCGACGGCGAGGCCGCGCAGCTCGTCACGCTTGGCGGGCGGCGCGCCGCCGCCGTTCACGGGCCCCCCTTTGGCGGCCTCCAAGAGCGCGGCGAGCATGTCCTCGCGGCCGTGGTCGCGCGCGAGGTACAGCGCGGCGCGCACCGCCACTTCGTCGAGCAGCGGCGGCGTCTTCACGAGCGCCTCGAGCATCGCGCGGCACCCCGGCGCGCGCGCCCTCGCCATGCGGAAGAGGAACGTCGTGTCCCGATCGGCGCTCGGGCGATCCGAGAGGCGCGCGACGAGCTCCACCGTCGGCCGCGTCTCCGGCGGAGGCGGCGGCTCCTCGCCCTTCGCGAGCGCGGCGGTCTCCGTCAGCGCCCACGCGACGAGCGACCACGCCGCGCGCGCGCTCGACGGACCGGCGTTCGCCCGCTGCGTCGCCTCCTCGAGCGGCCCGCGATCGCCGGCCTTTGCGGCGACGTCGGCGAGGACGAGCCACCGGCCCAGGTGCCGCTCCGCGCCGCGAAGCACGGCGAGCGCCGGCGAAACGTGGACGGGGATCGGGGCTCCGCGCGCGAGCGGGACGAACAGCTCCGAACAGAGCGCGATGCGGTGGCTCTCCTTGATCATCGGCGCGAGCTGGACGAGGTGCGCCCCGTTCGACTCGGCGCGGGCGACGCGCGCGGTCTCGGCTCCGAACGCCAGGTGCGACTGACGGCTCGCGGCGACCTTCGCGAGCTGCGGCGCGAGCGTCGGGTCTTTGCAGAAGCACGCCGCGCTCAGCGTCGCGCTGCCGCCCGCCTCGTCACTCCCGAGCGCGCTCTTGAGCAGCGCCGTCGTGCGCCGGTCGTCTCCCTCGGCGAGCGAGCGGATCGAGGCGCCGTAGATCTCGCGGCCGTACGAGCCGCGACGCACGAGCACCTCGGTCGCCTCGGCGACGATCGCGCGCACGCCGGGGCTGAGCGCGGCGACCGCGCGCAGCGCGCCCGCGAGCTTCGCCTCGGACGCGGACGACGGCTTTCGTTTGATCGCGCCGTCGAGCTCCGCCTCGAAGCGGCCGCGCGTCGCTTTGTCGACGACCTCGGCCGGCGCAGCCGGCTTGCTCCGCGCGAGGACCTTCGCTTTCGGAGCCGTGGCGCTGTCACTCGCCCGCCCCGTCTGTCTCGCCTTCCCCGCCTGCGTTGCCATTCGTTAGTCGACCATACCAGAGCGCGCGAAGACGGAAGCGTCGACGTTCGCTCTCGCGAATGATTTTTTGATTCGCGTCGTCGCGCGCACGCGCGCGCCTTATCGCGCGACGACGAAGACAAAGCGCTTGACCTGGCCAGCCCCGCGCAGCGTCAGCGTGAGCGCGCCCGTCGTGATCGTGTCCGAGCCCGACGGCGCGCCGGCGATCGCGATCGAGTACGTGTGCGCCGCGGGGTCATCCCACGCGCACGCATCGCACGTCGTGAGGTCGGCGGCGCTCGCCGCAGCCCGGATCGTCCCGCGCGTCGACGACGAGGCCGACGCCCCCGGCACGAACGGCGACGCCGTCGCGCGCTGGGAGATCTGCGTGCCATCGTCGAGCGTCACGCTGGACTCGACCTCGCCAGGAAAGACGTGCACCTCGTAGATCCCTGCGCGATCCGCGAGCGAGACCGCCGAGCCGTCGGGAACCGGCACGAGAGACTCCACGTCGGGCGCGAGCATCGGCACGAGCGCGCCGGCTCGGGCGAGCACCGGGACCTGACCGAGCGGCGCTGGGCGCACGACGTCGCCGCCATGAGACAGCCGCTCGTGCGAGAAGAAATCGTACCAAGCCGCGTCGCCTGGAATGTAGACGGAGCGCGACGTGGCACCGCGGGTGACCACTGGCGCGACCAGCAGCGCGTCGCCGTACATGTACTCGTCGGTGATCGCGAAGACGCGCGGGTCCGTCGGGTTCGTCAGGTACAGGTGCCGCATCACCGGCGTGCCGCGCTCGCGCGCCTGCCGCACCGCGACCTTCACGTACGGCAGCATGCGCGTCTTGTACGAAGCGAAGCGCTTGTAGACGGCGAGCGTCTCGTCGTCCTTCCAGATCTGCCAGCGATCGTCGGCCGTGCCGTGCCCGCTCCCTTCGTTCTCGTCGTGCATGTCGGCCGAGAAGGCGCCGAGCGCCGTCCAGCGCAGGTAGACGTCCTTGTCCGGAGGCGCGTTGTAGATGAAGTGGTAGCCGGAAATGTCCGAGCCCCAGAGCGGGATCCCGCTGATGCCCGCGTTCAGCGCGCCCATCAGCGCGGCGGGCAAGCCGTCGGCGATCTCGAAGTCGGTGTTCTGATCGCCCGCCCACACCATCGGCACGAGCCCGCCCGTCCCCGCGAATCCGGAGCGCACGAAGATGAGGTAGTCCTTCGGCCGCTGCCTCTCGAGCAGCTCCGACGCCGCGCGCTGGTAGAGGACGGGGTAGAGGTTGTGCGCCTCGAGCCCGCTCATTCCGTTGAACATCACCGCGTCCTGCGGGACGTACTCGGCGAAGTCGTACATCCAGCCGTCCCACCCGTCGTCGAGCGCCCGCTGCAGGTGCCCCTGGTACCAAGCGACGGCCGCCGGGTTCGTGAAGTCGACCATCGCCGCGTTGTACGGCGGGTCGATCACCACGTAAGGCGCGCCGTCGGCCTTCTTGACGAGGAAGCCCTTGGCCGCGGCCTCGTCGAACACCGGGTGGAACGAGTCGGCGACGAACGGGCAAAAGTACGCGATGGCCTTGAAGCCGCGGCGGTGGATGTCGTCGGTGACGGCCTTCATCGCCCCCGGCTTGGAGAGCTCGGCGCCGACGCCGTTCGGGAAGTAATGCATCGCCGTGTCGATCTGCGTCGTCGGCACGTGCGCCTTGCGCAGCTTGTCCATCTCGCTCGTGCCGATGTTCGCGCGGCGCCGCGGGCCGAAGACCCAGTCGGCGATCTCGGGCGGCCGCCCCGTCACCGCGGTGAGCGCCTCGACGAGCGCGAGCGGATCCGGATCGGCGAACACGGAGAAGTCGAGCGCGCCCGTCCACGCCTCGACGCGGAACGCCTGCGGCACCTCGTCGCCGAGGTGGTGCACCGAGCGGAAGGTCGTGTTCACGAGCATCCCGAAGCCGCGCGGCGAGAGAAACCAGGGGATGGGGATGTTGGTCTCGCCAGGCCCGCTCGGGAACGGGTTGCCGGGGCCGAGCGGCTTGTCCTCGCCTTGCCCGAGGCCGCCGTCCTCGACCCAGTTGTAGAGGAGCTGTCCCTTGTGATCGAAGTTCACGAAGCGCTCGCCGAAGCCGAAGAAGTGGTCGTCGTCGTGCATTTTGAACGCGAGCGACACGCGGTTGATGGGGGCGACGTCGTTCGCCGGCCCCGCGTCGGGCGTCAAAACGACGTGCGCGCCGATGCCTTGCGTCGTCACCGTGAGCGTCGCGCCGGCGTGCGCCCCGTCGCTCGTCTCGACGCGAACGGTGAACGTGTCGCCGGTCGTCGCGACCGACGTGGCGCGCGTGCCCCTCTTCCACGGGCCGTCCTCGCCGCGGTAGTAGCTCCAGCCGAAGGCGATCGCGTGGACGGACTCGTCGGTGTTGTGGGTCATCGCGAACGGCGCGTACGCGCGCTTCGGATCCGCGGCGTCCGGCGGTTCAGGGAGATCCGCCGACTCGAGGAGCGTGCGGCCGTCCTTGCCGCGCAGGACGAGGCGGAACGGATCGCCCTCGACCTCGACGGCGACCGCGCCCGTCGCGCTCACCCATTTCCCCGACGCCGCCGGACCGCGCGAGAGCGAGAGCGAGCCGCCGCCGCAGCCCCCGCCGAGGAAGAGGGGCGCGAGCGCGAGCGCCACGACCGCGCCCGTCCGCCCCTTCGCGGCGCCCATCACACCGCCTTCGTGAGCGTGACCGAAATGGTGACGCCGTCGACCTCGACCTCCGCGTCCTTCACGCCCTCCGCGAACGTCAGCTTCGTGCAGAGCAGCTCCGCCGAGAGGTGCGCCGCGTGCCGCTCGATGATCGCGCGGGCGCCGCCGTAGACGATCTCGATGCGGTCGGTCAGCTCGAAGCCCTTGTCCTTGCGCGCCTGCTGGAGCTTGCTCTGGAGCTCACGCACGAAGCCCAGCTCCTTGAGCTCGTCGTCGAGCACCGTCTCGATCACGACGACGCCGACGCGGCCCCCCGCGGCCGCGAACCCCTCCTTCGTGGTGAAGGCGATCTCGACGTCCTCGGCGAGAAGCTCGACGCCGCCGTGCGTGGCATTTCCGCCGTCCGCGAGCGCGGCGACGAGCTTCGCGGCCTCCTCCGCCGGCAGCTGCGCCATCGACTTTTTCAGCGCCTGCGCCTGCTTGCCGAGGCCGCGCTGGCCGAGCGTGCGAAAGTTCGGCTTCAGGTTGTACTCGACGTACGAGCGCACCTCGCCCGTCGGCACGAAGCCGACCTCGAGGACGTTCAGCTCCTCCTTGATCATCTCGAGGCTCCCCTCGAGGCCAGCCCGCAGCGCGGGGTCTCCGACGATCAGGTGCGCGCGACGCAGCGGCTGGCGCACCTTGAGCTTGCTCTGCGTGCGCACCTGGAGGCCCAGGCTCACGAGCTCGCGCACCGCGCGCATCTTCGCGCTGAGGCCGCGATCGATCCGCGCGCCGTCCGCCGCCGGCCAGTCCGACAGGTGCACGCTCTCGGCGGCGCCCGCGACCTTCGGCCCCACGACGAGGTTTTGATACATGGACTCCGCCGCGAACGGCACGAACGGCGCGACCAGCTGCGAAAGCGTGACGAGCGCCTCGTACAGCGTGCCGTACGCCGAGAGCTTGTCGTCGTCCATCTCGGACTTCCAGAAGCGATCGCGCGAGCGGCGCAGCCACCAGTTGGACAGCGCGTCGACGAAGGCCGTGATTCGCTGCGTCGCCGCGTACACGTCGTAGCCGTCCAGATCGCGCGTCACGTCCTCCACGAGCAGCGACAGCTCGCTCGCGATCCACTTGTCGAGCTCGCCCTTTCGCGCGCCGCGCGCCATCGTCGGCGTCCAGCCGTCCGGGTTCGCGTACAGGGTGAAGAACGAATAGACGTTGCGCAGCTTGATGAGGAAGTCCTTCTGCAGCGCGCGCACGTTCGAG
This sequence comes from Myxococcales bacterium, assembly GCA_043785185.1. GTDB lineage: Bacteria > Myxococcota_A > Polyangia > Polyangiales > Polyangiaceae > JANYHK01. The sequence continues at coordinate 7,654 of JAYVXL010000666.1, read as the reverse complement.
AGCGAATGCCGCGTCGCGTTCCACGGCGGGTTCGACGCGTAGAAGAACCAGCGAAACGCGTCGGCGCCCGGCGCGGGCGAGCCCGGGTCCACGAGCGTCACGCGCTCAGAGGCGGGCAGGCGCGGGACCTCGACGGGCTTCACGTCGGTCACCGTCGTGAGCGTCACGCCGAGCGACGCGCGGTCCTCCGGCGAGAGCACGACGACGCGCCGCTTCATCCCCTTGCCGGCCCGCGCGACGACGTCGATCGCCTTTCCGCCCGCCTCGAGACGGACCTTCGCGCCGTCCGTGATGTCCATGCCCTCGAGGTCTTCTTTCGCGATGAACGCCGTGCCGGCCTTCGCCTTCTCCTTCGACCGCTCCTCGCCGACGACGGCGAAATCCATCGCGACCCTGTCGAGAATGATCTCCGGCGGCGTGTAGTTGCCCTTCGATTTGCTCTCCTTCTTGCCCTCCTTGTCCGAGACGTGGCCGAGGACGATGCACGTCTTGAACGGCAGCGGGAGCGACCGCACCGGAGAGAGCCCCTCCTCGCGCTGCGTCTCCTCGTCGAACACGAGCGTCGCGATCATGAGCAGCGTGTAGAACCAGCCGCGCGTCTGATCGATCGCCTCGCTGATGAAGTCCGCCGGGAAGCTCTCGCGGAACTCGGTGTGCCCCTTGTGCGGGTAGCCCCACTGCGCGAAGGGCATGCAGCCGGAGTCGAACCAGCAGTCGATGACCTCGGGGACGCGGCGCATCGTGCCGCTGCAGCCGGCGTGCTTGCAGGGGAACGTGACGTCGTCGATCCACGGTTTGTGCACGATGAGGTGCTCGCTGAGCGTCGGATCCTGCGCCCGCTCGTCCTCGAATTTTTTGAACGCGCGCGCGTTTCGCTTCCGGATTTCGTCCACCGACGACGGCGCCTCGCGGTGCCCTGCCGCGTCGCAGACCCAGATGTTGAGCGGCGTGCCCCAGTACCGCTCGCGCGACAGCGCCCAGTCGACGTTGTTCGCGAGAAAATCGCCCATGCGCCCGCTCTTGATGTGCTCGGGCAACCAGTGGACGGCCTGGTTGTTCGCGATGGCGCGCGAGATCTGCTCCGTCGTGCGGATGTACCAGGCGGGCCGCGCGTACTGGATGAGCGGGTCTTGATCGGAGCGCCAACAGAACGGGTAGTCGTGGCGGTACTGCTCGAGCAAGACGAGGAGGCCGCGCTCCTTCAGCTCCGCGGCGAGGTCCTTGTCCGCGTCCTTGACCCACCGGCCCTCGTACTTGCCCATCTCCGGGCCGAAGGTGCCGTCGGGCCGGACCGCGCAGAAGAGCGGCAGGTCCGCGTGCGATTTGAGCTGGTGCTTGTGCGCGCTGAAGTCGTCCTCGCCAAAGGCCGGCGCGATGTGGACGATGCCGGTGCCGCTGTCGAGCGTGACGAAGTCGGCGGCGATCACGCGCCACACCGCGTCGTGCGCGTCCTTCGCGAACGTCTGGAACGGCGGCGCGTACCGCGTGCCGACGAGCTCCGCCCCGAGCATGCGCGCGGTGATCGTCAGCTCGGTCTTCAGCTTTTTCGCCAGCTCGGGGACGAGCTTCTCCGCGACCACGTAAACGGCCCCACCCTCGGCGCCGTGCGTGACGCGCGCGTACGTCGATTTTGCGTCGACGGCCGCGTACATGTTCGAGGGCAGCGTCCACGGCGTCGTCGTCCAGACGAGGAGCGCCGCGCCGCTCAGTTCGCCCGCCGCGTCGAGAAGCGGAAATTTCACGTAGACGCTGGGGTCGTCGACCTGCCTGTAGCCGAGCCCGACCTCGCCGGCGCTGAGCGCCGTTCCGCCCTGCGCCCACCACCAGACGACCTTGTGCCCTTGGTAGAGGAGTCCCTTGTCGAACAGCTTCGACAGCGCCCACCACACGCTCTCCACGTACGACTTGTGGAACGTGACGTACGCGCTCGGCAGATCGACCCAGAAGCCGATGCGCTCCGTCAGCCCCTCCCACTCCTGCGTGTAGCGGAAGACGGACTCGATGCAGCGCTTCACGAACGGCTCGACGCCGAACTTCTCGATCTCCGCCTTGCCGTGGATGCGCAGCTCCTTCTCGACCTCGACCTCGACGGGGAGGCCGTGCGTGTCCCAGCCGGCCTTTCGCGGCACCCTGTAGCCGCGCATCGTTTTGTAACGAGGGAACAGATCCTTGATGACGCGCGTGAGCACGTGCCCGTTGTGCGGGAGGCCATTGGCCGTCGGCGGGCCTTCGTAGAAGACGAACGTGCCCAAGGGCGACGGGCGCTCGAGCGTCTTCTCGAAGATCTTCTTCTCCTTCCAGAGCGCGAGGACCTCGCGCTCCTCCTTCGGGAAGTTCATGTCGCCGGGGACCTTGTCGAAGACGGGCGCGCGCATCGGAGGAGCGTTCTACCAGGTTTCTCCCATCGCTTCCGCTGTCGCATGCGCACCGCGCAGGTGAGCGCGCGGCGTACGGCGTGTGAGGCGACCCCACCGAAATGGCCCGGAGACGCGCCTGGGATTGGGAGGTTCTCGGCCCGCGCACGTACCGATAAGCGCGCCGCAATTCTCGGCTTGCTTAGGAGAAGCTCCAATGATGAAGACGATCGTGACCCGCTCCGCCGTAGCGACCCTCGTGACGACCGCCCTCGCCGCCTGCAGCGGCACCCGCGGGGCCGATGAGACGTCGGGCGTGGCGAACGAGGAGCTGGCCTCGGGCGCGCTGGTCCAGTGGGGCACGAACGCTCACGCGATGCCGCTGAGCGACGGCGCGCCGCAGCCCGAGGCGCAGGTCGCCGCGGCCGCCGCGCACCTCACGTACTTCGGCGGGCCGGTCATCTCGCACGTGAAGGTCGTCAAGGTCGAGTACGGCGCGGGGACCTACCAGTCTTTCATCGCCCCTGCCGGCGCGGCGGGCTCGGCGACGATGGAGGGCTTCTACAAGACCATCACGAACAGCTCGTACATGGACTGGCTGAGCGAGTACAACACCACGTCGCCGGCGCAGACCATCGGCCGCGGCACGTACGGTGGCGACGTGCAGATCGCGCCGGCGTCGTCGCGCAACAAGGCGACGATCACCGACGCGAACATCCAGGCCGAGCTCAACGCGCAAATCGGCGCGGGGAAGCTGCCGGCGCCCGACGCGAACACGCTCTACATGATCCATTTCCCCAAGGGGAAGCGCATCACCAAGGGCGCCGGCTCCACGTCGTGCGTCTCCGGCGGGTTCTGCGCGTATCACGGCACGTTCGTGCGCAACGGCGCCAACGTCTACTACGGTGTCTTCCCCGACATGAGCCCGGGCTCGGGCTGCGACACGGGCTGCGGCGCCGGGGCGCCGTTCGCCAACGAGACCTCGGTCTCGTCGCACGAGATGATCGAGGCGGTCACCGACGCGGCCGTTGGCCTCGCCACCGTCGTGGGCAAGCCGCTCGCCTGGTACGACTCGGCCAACGGCGAGATCGGCGACATCTGCAACGGGCAGCAGGCGGTCTCGAACGGCTACACCGTCCAGAAGCAGTGGTCCAACGCCCGCGGCGCCTGCTACTCGCAGTAAACGGACGTCACCCCGAAGTGCGAAAATGGCGTCGCGCCCCGGGGGGGACGCGGCGCCATCGCGCTTTGTCGAGCTCGTCGCGCTCGTCGGGTTTGCCGCGTTTGCCGCGTTTGCCGGGTTTCGCGGTCCCCGCTCAGCCGGCGGCGACGGCGATCGTCTTGCCGCGCTCCAGCTTCCTCGAGACGAGGTCGAACGAGCTGTTCAACGTCGACACGGCTTGCAGCTCGGAGTCCTCGATCTTGATCTGGTACTTGCGCTCGATGGCCGCGACGATCTCGACCCCCATCATCGAGTCGATGCCCAGGTCCTTGAAGTGCGTGTCGTCCGGCAAGGCGTCGACCTCGGCGATCTCGCAGATCAGCTCGCGCAGCTCCTCTTTCACTTGACCGTTCATGTACTACCTCCAGCCGCAGCGGGTTCGGGGTCAGGCCGTCTGGCGCTTCTCGACGACGTTCAGCAGGTCCTTGACCGTTTGGATGCCGGCAAGCGACTCGTCGGGGATCTGAATCTTCAGCTGGCGCTCCATCGAGCCCACGATCTCGAGCATTCCGAGAGAGTCGATCCCGAGCTGGCTGATCGACGTGGTCTCGTCGAGCTTCTTGAAGTCCTTCTCGACGATCTCGGTGGCCGTCTTTTCGAACATCTCGAGGAGCTCAGCGCGACTGCGTGCCATGATTTTCGTTCTCTCCGGTGGGACTCTAACCACGCTTGGTTTAGCGCATTCGGGCTCCAGCGTGGTCGGGAAGGCGCCTTCTACATCGGTCGAAATGGAGAAAAAAAGCCACAATTCGTCGATCGACTGCGTAGCGAGCTACGCAGTCGCCGCGTCGCTCTCTGCGCCGTCCTTCGTCTTGGCGAACGCGCCGTCGAGGAACATCTGTTTGGTCTTGCGACGCTGCGGCTTGCCGCTCGACGTCCGCGGCAGGCTGCCCTGTGGGACGATGACCACGGCGTGCACGGCGATGCCGATCTGGCTCGTGACCGCCGTCTGGATGGCTTCGGTGAGGCCGGCCGCTTCGCTCTGGAAGGCCTCGGCGCAGACGAAGAGCTGCTCCTCGCCGTCGACCTCCGCCCCGAACGCGACGACGTTGCCGCGGCGCACGCCGGGCAGCTCGCTCGCCACCCACTCGATGTCGCTCGGATAGAAGTTGCGACCGCGAATGATGATGATGTCCTTGAGGCGGCCGCAGATGAAGACCTCGCCCGCCACGGTGTAGCCAAGGTCGCCGGTGTAGAGCCACCCGTCCTTCCACGCGTCGCGGGTGAGCTCGGGCTCGAGGAAGTAGCCGCTCGTGACGCTGGGGCCGCGCGTGATGATCTGCCCGACCTGGCGATCGCCGAGGTGCGTGCCGGCCGCGTCCACGATGGCGAGCTCGTGGTCCGGGAAGGCGCGCCCGCAGTTGACGAGCTCCTGCGTGCCGTCGCCGCCCGCGGGCGACGCCGCGGCCGCCTTCGCCTCGCGGTTCTGGAGCGCCTTGCTGTCGATGACGTCGCTTCGCACGCCGGTGCCGTGCGGCACGAACGTGATCGCCAACGTCGCCTCCGCCATGCCGTACGACGGTAAGAACGAGCTCGACTTGAAGCCCGCGGGCGCGAGCTTGTCGGCGAACTCGCGCAGCGTCTTGGCCTGGATGGGCTCGGCGCCGCAGCCGGTGATGCGCATGCACGACAGATCCATCCCCGCGACGTCCTTCTCCTTCAGTCGCTTGGAGACGAGCGCGTAGGCGAAGTTCGGCGCGTACGTGATCGTGCCGCGGTGGCGGTGGATCGTGTCGAGCCAGATGCGCGGCGCGCGGACGAAGCTCGCCGTCGGCAGGAAGACGACGGGGATGTCCGTGAACAGCGGGCCGATCACGAAGCCGATGAGGCCCATGTCGTGGAACAGCGGGAGCCACGAGACGCCTTTGTCGAACGAGCTGTCCTTGCCGAGCCCGTGGATCATGAACGCTTCGCTGTTCGCGGCGAGGTTCGCGTGCGTCACCGTCACGCCCTTCGGGCGCGAGGTCGAGCCGCTCGTGAACTGGAGGAACGCGAGGTCCTCCGGCGTCACGCGCACCGAGAGCGCGCCGGGCGCCGGGGCCGCGTGCTCGTCGACCGTCTGCACGCCGAGGCGCAGCTGGTCCGGGACGCGCGGCACGACCGGGTCGACGTACGGGCGCGTCGCCGCCGTCGTGAGGAGCATCGCCGCGCCGCTCGCCTTGGCGATGTGCGCGACCGTGTCGTGGTACGTGTCGACGTTTTTGAACGACAGCTGTGGGTAAATCGGCACAGGGACGACGCCCGCGTAGACGGCGCCGAGGAACGACAGCACGAACTCGTCCCCGTCGGGGATGACGATCGCGAGGCGCTCGCCCTTCTTCAGTCCCTTGGCCGCGAGGTGCGCGCCGCGTCGGGTCGCCTCCTCGTGGATGTTCGCGAAAGAGCAGAAGCGCTCGGTGCCGTCCGGCTTCACGAAGACGAAGCCGCGCTTCGTGTCGTGCGACAGCTGCTGGATCGCTTCGACGAGCGTAGGCGCGACGAACTTCGGCATCTTCGACATCTTCCGGCGCGGCTCCTCTCGGATCCCCGAGAACGGCCTGCACTTACTGCGCCGAGCCTCACCGCGCAAGGCCGAGATGGGCACGGACCGCGCCCGGGCGCGCGCGCACCGCGTAGCGAATTTCGCAGTATTTTTGGAGGCCACGACGTTGCGAGTGCCGCGCTCTCGACCTATAAGCTGACCGTGTCCGGCACGCCGCGCGTCTACATCACCGGAGTCGGAGTCGTCAGCTCGCTCGGTCTCGGGAAGCGCGAGTACTTCGCCGGTCTCGCCGCCGGGCGGAGCGGCATCACGCCGGTCGAGTCGTTCGACGCGTCGCAGCTCGGTCGCACGTTCGCCGGTGAGGTGAAGAAGTTTCGCGCGCGCGATCACCTGACGGCCGCCGAGGCGCGCCGCACCGGCCGCTGCTCGGCGATGACGCTCGCCGCCGCGCGCATGGCGATCGAAGACGCGGGCGTGCGCCCCGAGGCGCTCAAGGGCCCGCGCACCGCCGTCGTGCTCGGCACGACGATGGGCGAGGCGCAAATCTTGGAGACGCTCGACCACTCCTGGATCAAGAGCGGCACGGCCGGCATCAAGCGCGCGCTCATCCCCAAGTACGGCTCCACGCTCCTGCCCATCCACGTCGCCCGCGCGATCGGCGCCGAGGGCATGGTCCTGACGCTCCCGGCCGCATGCGCCGCCGGCAACTACGCCATCGGCTTCGCGATGGATCTGATCCGCGCGGGCCGCGCGGACATCGTGATCACCGGCGCGAGCGAGATCATCCAGGAGCTTCAGTTCTCCGGCTTCGTGCGCCTCGCGGCGATGGCCGAGCACCGCTGCCAGCCGTTCGATCTGAACCGGCAGGGGCTCATCGTCGGCGAAGGCGCCGGTCTCGTCGTGCTCGAGAGCGAGGCGTCCGTCGTCCGCCGCGGCGCGCGCCCGCAGGCGGAGGTCCGCGGATACGGCCTGTCGTGCGACGCGTACCACATCACCCGCCCGCGCGAGGACGCGTCCGGCAGCATCGTCGCGATGCGCGACGCGATATTGCGCTCCGGCATCACGCCGGACGACGTCGACTTCGTCAACGCCCACGGCACCGGCACCCGCGCGAACGACCTCGCCGAAGCCAAGGTGATGCGCGACGTCTTCGGCGAAAGGCGCGTGCCCATCTCCAGCGTCAAGAGCATGATCGGCCACTGCATGGGCGCGTCGAGCGCGCTCGAGGCGATCGCGTGCGTGATGACGATCGAAGAAGGCATCTACCCGCCGACCATCGGCTACGAGACGCCCGACCCCGACTGCGACTTGGCGATCGTCGCCAACACCGCGCAGCACGGCAAGGCGGACGTCGTGCTCAACAACTCGCTCGCGTTCGGCGGCTACAACGCGGTGACCTGCTTCTCCAAGCCGGACAAGCTCCCGCCGCTCGCGGCCTGAGGCGAACGTGAAGCCGCGCGCCCTCACCGGCCTCGGAGTCGTCTCGGCCGCTGGCATCGGCCGCGAGGCGTTCTTCCGCGCGATGGCCTCGCCGGTGCCGCTCACGCTGCAGCCGCACTACCCCGTCGAGTCGTTCGACGCCGCGAAATACCCGAC
>JAYVXL010000665.1:0-13012 GCA_043785185.1 Myxococcales bacterium | reverse complement strand
CGACGTCGGCTGCGCGCTGGTGCGCGGCTCGGGGGTGAGGGTCTCGGCCATGGTCGGAGGGTCTCGGAGAGGTCTCGCGTCAGCGCCGCTGGAAAATTCCGCCGGAGTGCGGGCACCCTCGAGTGTAGCGGCGTTTGGGCGCTCCCGTCGCCGATCGAAAAGCGGGTGGCTCGATTCGCCTCTCGTGGCAGGATGCGCACACATGTCGCCCGCCCGATACGTCTCAGGCCCGCTTCTCGTCTCTCTCGTCGCGCTCGTCCCCGCCGTCTTCGGCGCATGCGGCGGAGGCACCTCGTCGGCGGACCCTAGCGGTCTCGCCGACGACGCCGGAGGAAGCAGCGGTTCGAGCGGCAGCAGCGGGGGCAGCGGTTCGAGCGGCAGCCGCGGGAGCAGCGGTTCGAGCGGGGCGAGCGGCACGAGCGGCAGCAGCGGGAGCAGCGGTTCGAGCGGCAGCAGCGGCACGAGCGGCAGCAGCGGCACGAGCGGCGGCAGCAGCGGAGACGGGTCGACGGCCAGCGCCATCAAGACGGTCTTCGTGATCGTGATGGAGAACCACAGCTGGGCCACGGTCAGCGGAAGCGACAAGGCGGTCTACATCAAGACGCTCACCGCGCTGGGCGGCCACGCCGAGCAGTACTCGACGCCCGCGGGCAATCACCCGAGCGAGCCCAATTACATGTGGCTCGAGTCGGGCGGCAACTTCGGCATCACGAACGACGATCCGCCGGCCACCAACCACCAGGCGACGACGCAGCACCTCGTCTCGCAGCTCGACAGGGCCGGGATCACCTGGCGCGCCTACGCCGAGGACATCTCCGGCAACGACTGCCCGCTCACCGACTCCGGCAAGTTCGCCGCACGCCACGTCCCGATGCTCTTCTTCGATGACGTCACCGAGAACCAGAGCTCGTCGTCCACCGTCTGCAAGGCGCACATCCGTCCGTTCACGGAGCTCGCGACGGATCTCGCGGCCGGCACGCAGGCTCGGTACAACTTCATCACGCCGAACCTGTGCAACGACATGCACGGCCTCTCGCTCTCGTGCGGCACGGCGAACTTCAACGAGATCGGCGCCGGCGACACCTGGCTGTCGACCGAGGTGCCGAAGATCATGGCGTCCGCCGCCTACAAGGACAACGGCGCCCTCTTCATCGTGTGGGACGAGGGCGACTCGAGCCTCGTCGGCAAGGCGAGCGACGGCCCGGTGCCGTTCTTCGTGCTGTCGCCGAAGGCCAAGACGAACTTCACGAGCCAGACGAAGTTCACCCACAGCGCGTTGTTGAAGACGGTGCAGGAGATCTTCGGCGTGACGCCGCTGCTTCGCGACGCGCAGAACGGCCCGGACCTCGCCGAGTTCTTCACGAGCTTCCCGTGAGCCGCGTCTCCTCGGCCGCACAAGCCGGTTGGCGAGCGGCGCAAGCCGTGGTTCGATTCCCCGCCATCCAATGACGACCAACAAGCGCCGCCCGCGCATGCGCCGCAGCAACACCCCGCCGCCCCCGTCGGTCGGTGAGCGGCGCCCGTCTCAGCTGCCCATCCCTCCGCCGGGCGCGCTGCCGCGCGAGGCGCTCGTTGAAGAGGACGAGCAGGAGGACGAGGCGATGCTCGCGGCGCTCGAGCCGACGCCCGCGCTCCCGCCGGTCGCCCCGCGCGCTCCGTCGGCGCCGCCGGCTCCGTCGCGCGCGCCGACGCCCGCGTCCGCCCCGCCGCCGCCCGCCCCGGTCGCGGAGGAGCGTGAAGAAGAAGAGGAGGACGACGACGAAGACGACGCGTCGCCCGAGGCGCCTGCCGCCCCCGCCGCCAGCGCTCCGCCGCCGCACGCCGCGCGCGCCGACGACGCGGACGAGGATGAGGATGAGGATGGGGAAGAGGATGGGGAAGAGGAAGCGAACGACGAAGACGAGCAAGACGAGGAAGAAGACGACGACGAGCAAGACGAGCAAGACGAGGACGGCGACGAGGACGCGCACGACGAGGCGGTGACCGCCAAGCCGGGCGAGGTCGCCGCGTCCGTGCGCTCGCCCGGCGAAGCGGCCGAGGTCGAGGCCGAGCGCCGGCTCGACGCGCCGACCCCGCCGCCCTCCACCTCGCGCTGGCTGCCCATCGCTGCGCTCGCGGCGGTCGCGCTCGGCGTCTTCTTGTGGGTCCGCATGCGGCGCGAGCCGCCTCGCCCGCCCGTCCTCAACGCCGCCGTCTCGGCGTCGGCGGCGCCCGTGCCGCCGCGCTTGCCGACGCTTTCGACCGCCGAGCCGGACGTCGACCGCTCGCTCGACGACGCGTCGGTGCTGGATTTTTCGGCCGCCAAGGCCGAGCGCAAAGAAGCCGTGCTCGCCCTCGAGAAGCACGATCTCCCCAAGGCGCTCGACCTCGCGACCCAGGCGATCGGCCACGATCCGCAGGACGCGGAGGGCTGGCTCATCCTCGGCGCCGCGCAGATCTACCGCGGCGACTTCGTCGCGTCGCAGAAGGCGTTCAAGTCGTGCGTCGAGCAGGCGAAGGTCGGCCGTCGCGACGAGTGCGCTGCGCTGATGCGCTGATGCGCTGAAGGCGCAGAGCGGCGTTCACGCGCGCTTGCGGGTCGTCGCGATCGCGAGCGCGGCGACGACCGCGAGCGCGCCCGCGACGACGCCGCTGTCGGCGAGGCGCGCGCCCGCGTTCGCGCGCAGATCGACCAGCCCGCCGGTCGCGAGCGACGTCGCCGACCAGGCGAACGCGGCGTGCGCGCCCCACGCGAGCCACGCGCCGCGATCGCGCTGCCAGAGCGCGCCGTACGCGACGCCGCCGAAGAACGACGCCGCGAGCGCCGCCGGCGCGACCGCGCCGTCGCCGTAGGTCGCGGCGGCGTCGGCCAGGCCGCACGCGACGAGACACGCCCACGGCGGCGCGCCCGTCGGCAAGACGCGGAGGACGACGCCGCGGAGGAGCAGCTCGTCTTTCGCCGCGAGGAACGCGGGCACGACCGCGCCGACGAGCGCCACCACGGGCGCCGGCACGTTCGGCGCGAGGTGCGCCGCGCCGGCGCCGATCGCCACGGCCATCACGATCGCGGCGGCCGTGAGCCCCATCCCGGCGCCGCGCAGCGCGCGGAGCGCGACGTCGCGCGCCTTTGGCGTCGGCGCGAGCGGATCGCTCCACGCGATGCCGAGCCGCCCGGAGCCCCACTCGGCGAGGACGGTCTGAATGATGGCCGACGCGGCCGCGTACTCGGCGAGCATCGCGCCGGCGAAGCGCGTCGCGCCGTAGATGGCGACGCCCCACGCCGCCACGCGCGACGACGCCCGGAGCGCCGCCCGGCGGTCCGCGTTCACGTCGCCTCCGCCAGCTCGTCGCCCGCCGCGAGCAGGCCCGGGAGGCCGCCGGTGTGCAGGAACACGACGCGCGCGCCGCGCGGCACGTCGCCGCGCTCGACCGCCTGCGCGAGGCCATACAGCGCCTTGCCCGTGTAGACCGGGTCGAGCACGAGCCCGCTCGCGCGCGCCACCTCGACGAGGAAGCGCTTCTGCGCGTCATCCATGACGCCGTAGGCGGGCCCCTTGCTGCGATCGTCCAGCACGAGCGGCGCCGGGTCGCCGAGCGACGCGTCGAGCGCGCGCGCCTCGGCGAGGATCTGCGCCGTCGCGCGCTCGAAGTACGCGGCGTCGTCGCAGACGCAAATCGCGCGAACGGCTTTGGCCGAGCCGTATTTCGCCGCGCCGAGGGCCACGCCGGCCGCCGTGCCCCCCGAGCCGCACGCGTGCACGACGAGATCGAACGGCACGCGCGCGCCGGCGAGGCCGAGATCAATCTGCTTTTTAATCTCGCCCATCGCCTCGACGTAGCCGAGCGCGCCGAGGCCGTTCGAGCCGCCCTCGGGGATGACGTACGGCCGCTCGCCGGCGCGCGTCAGCGCCAGCGCCGCGCTCTCCATGACGGCGCCGCGCTGGGCGTAGTCCTCGGGCGTGATGAGGCGGATCTCGGCGCCCACGAGCCGGTCCAAGAGCACGTTGCCGGTCCGCGGCAGCGCGTCCTTCACCGCCGGGCGGTCCGCGCTCGTCGGCCCCGAGCGCACGCGGAGGAAGAGGACGCACTTCATCCCGAGCTGCGCCGCGACGATCGCCGTCGCGCGCGCGTGGTTCGACTGAATGCCGCCGCACGTCAGCACGACGGTGGCGCGCTTGTCGAGCGCGTCTCCCATGAGCAGCTCCAGCTTACGAAGCTTGTTGCCCGACTCGGCGCCGCCGGTCGCGTCGTCGCGCTTCACCCAGAGCTCGACGCCGAGGCGCGGCTCGAGCACCGGCCGTCGCACGAGCGGCGTCGGCGCGTGGATAAGGTTGACCCGTCGCATCGGGCCGCTCACGAGGCGAAGGTGACGAGCTTCGCGTTCGCCTCGACCGTCGCGCCCGCCTCGACGTGCACCGCCGCGACGGTCGCGTTCGATTTGGCTTTGAGCTCGTTTTCCATCTTCATCGCCTCGACGACGAGCAGCGGCTGTCCGGCCGTCACCTCGTCGCCGGCCTTCACCAGCACCTTCACGACGCGACCGGGCATCGGCGACTTGAGGAGGCGGTCGCTGCCGCCGCCCTTGGCCTTCTTCGCGGCTTCGGCGGCGCGCTGGCGCTCGCTCTCGACCCGCACATACGAGCGATGGCCGCTCGCGACGGCGCCGATCTCGGGCGGCGTGCCCTCGGTGGTCAAGTCGACCATCTGACCGTCGATGCGGACGGAGAGCGTGCCGCCGGCGAGCGGCACGACGTCCACGTCGACCTTGCGGCCTGCGACCTGCACATCGAGCGCGCCGGTCGGCAGCTCGGTCACGTCGACGACAACGGGGGCGGCGCCGGGGGAGGGATCGAGGGTGACGTAATAGCGCATCGGCCTCTTGGTGGAAAAATGAGCAACGCCCGTTTGCCATACACCAGTGGCACTCCGGCGGCTGAGGAAGTAGGCGTTTGGCCGCGAGCGCCCGGTCAGGTCAGGTCGAGGACGCGAGACCGCGCCCATCTGGATCGCGGCGAGCGGATCTCGACCGAACCAGAACCCTCGGCACGGGGCGCCTGATCGATTAAAATCCTCGGAGAACCGTGGGTGCGACAATGTGGTCCGCCGTATGCAAGCGCTCCGGTCGATGCGATCCGCCCACGCCCGCGCCCTGCTCCTCTCGACGCTCCTCCTCCCGGTCCTCGCGTGCTCGGGCCGCACATCGCGGAGCGACGCGTCCGGCGAGGCCGTCACGCAGATCCCACAGAGCTCCGTCAAGGATCAGTCGATCGGCAACTGCTGGACGTACGCCTCGATCGGTTGGATGGAGTCGCTCGTGAAGATCGCGACGGGGACGGAGCACACGTTCTCCGAGTCGTACGTGAACTACTGGTACTGGTTCGAGCAAATCGCCGAGCAGGGCGCCGGGCAGATCACCGAGGGCGGCTCGTGGGGAAAGGCCGTCGGCCTCACCACGCGCTACGGCCTGTACAAGGCGGCCGACTTCATCGCCGTCGAGGGAACGGCCATTCGCTCGGCGGCCCAGGAGAACGCGCTCAAGGCCATCCGCGTGTCGCTCACGACGGGCGCGCTCAAAGACCCGGCCGCGCGCCGCGATCGCAAGCTCGTGCGCGCGGAGCTCGACAAGGCGTGGGGCCTCGACCCGGCGGTTGTCGCGGAGCTCGACACGATCTTCGGCAAGGACGCGGCGACGACGCTCGAGCACGCGACCACCGTTCCGGCGGGCGTTCACGTCCACCGCGCCGCCGAATTCACGGTGAAGCTGAAGGATCCGGCGACGAGCCAGACGCGGACGGCCACGCTCGCCGACGCGATGGGCCGCGCGCGATTTCAGGGGTGGGATGACGCGCGGCAGGGGCCGCTCGCGTGGACGACCGTGCCGTACCCGTCGGCTGCCGTCGCGCCGGAGCGCCGCGCGTTCCTGCGCCGCATCCAGAAGGCCATGCACGACAACCAACCGGTGGTCCTCTCGTGGTACGTCGACTTCAACGCGATGACCCAGGACGGCAAGTTCCTGAAGCCACCGGCGACCCCCGGCTCGCAGGGCGGGCACATGGTCCTCATGGAGGACTACGAAGTCGACAACGTCCCGGGCTTCGGCACGCTGGCCGCCGGCACCGTCGAGACGCGGCCCGAGGCGCTCGCGGCGGCGCTCGACGACGCGGCGACGATCCATTTCTTCCGCATCAAGAACTCGTGGGGCAACTACCGCTCGCCGGTGCTCGCCGGCTACCACGACCTCTACATGGAGTACATGAACGGTCCGGTCCAGAAGTGCCAGACCGACGCGAACGAGCGGCCGATCGCCGGCACGTGCCAGGACACCGTGCCCTTCGAGGAGGTCGTCCTCCCCGCGGGATACTGACCGTCCACGCAACCGAAGCGCGCGCGCGCGCATCTCAGCTCGGGGGCCGCGCGATGGAGGGAACCCGCATGCTCGAGAAGACCACGCTGGGACGCTCGGGGATCGCGGTGTCGCGCCTCGGCCTCGCCGGCGGATATGGAATCGACGCGGACGGTGTGGAGCGCGCCTTCCACGAGCTCGGAGTGAACTACTTCTTCGTCGTGCCGCGTTTCAAGCCGCTCCTCGAGGGCATCCGTCGGCTCGTCGCGCAGGGCCACCGCAAGGACATCGTGCTCGCGATGGGCGCGAACATTCCGCTGGGCTGGAGCGTCCCGCGCGCGCTCGACGCGGCGTGCAAGGCGGCGGGGACGGACACGATCGACGTCTTCCACCTCTTTTGGGTGCAGGCGCACTGGTACGTCACCGGCAACACTTGGCCCGCGATGCAGAAGCTGAAAGACGAAGGGCGCGTGCGCGCGCTCGCGGTCTCCATCCACGACCGGCCCATGGCGCGCAGGCTGGTGGACGAGCTCGCGCTCGACGCGCTGATGATCCGCTACAACGCCGCGCACCGCGGCGCGGAGAAGGAGATCTTCGCCACGCTCCCGTCGCCGCGGCCCGGCATCGTCGCCTATACCGCGACCCGATGGGGCCGGCTGCTCGCGCCGGCAAAGGGGCTCGCGGCGATGACCGCGCCGGAGTGCTACCGCTTCGCGCTCGGGCACGGCGCGGTCGACACCGTGCTGTGCGGCGCGGGCTCGTACGACGAGCTGCTCGCGAACGCGCGCGGCGTCATGCAGGGGCCGCTCCCCGAAGCGCGTCTCCGCGAAGTGAAGGCGTTTGGCGACGCGGTGCGCGCGACGGCGACCGGGACGCTCGGGTTTCTGGGCGCGTGAGCCGCGGCCGCACGCCCGCGTTCGCGCTCGCGCTGTTAAGCCCCGCGGTCGTGGTGGTCGCGGCGGTCGCGTGTCGCTCGCAGCCCAGCCCGCCGCCGCTCGGCGCGCGCGACGCGGCGCCGCCGAGCCTCGTCGCCGCCCGCCCGTTCGCGCTCGCGATCCCGCGCGCCCGCCCCGGCGAGGACGGCGCGCCGCGCCCGCTCGTCGTCGTCCTGCACGGGTACGGCTCGACCGGGAGGCAGCACGAGGCGGCGTGGGGCTTCTCCGAGCTCGGCGCGCGCGAGGGCTTCGTCGTCGCCGCGCCCGACGGCACGCCGGACAAGAACGGCGCGCGCTTCTGGAACGCGTCGGAGGCGTGCTGTGACTTCGGGGATACCAAGGTGGACGACGTCGCCTACCTGCGCGCCGTGCTCGACGACGCCGCGGCGCAGACGCCCATCGACCCGAAGCGCGTCTACGTCGTCGGCCACTCCAACGGCGGCTTCATGGCGCACCGCCTCGCGTGCGAGCTCTCCGATCGCGTCGCCGCGATCGTCAGCCTCGCCGGCGCCGTCGGGACAGACCCGGCGTGTCCCATGGCGGTCCCCGTCGCGGTGGTACAGGTGCACGGCACGCGCGACACCGTCGTTTCGCCGAGCGGCGGCGTGCTCTTCGATCAACCGAAGCGCGCGTATCCTTCCCTCGCCGAGACGATGGCGCGCTGGGAGTCGCGCCTCGGCTGCGTCGGCGCGCCGGAGATCGGCGCGGCGCGCTTCGATCTCGACGCGCGCCTCCCCGGCGCGGAGACGCGCGTAGACCGCTGGCGCGGCTGCCGCGCCCCGCTGGAGCTCTGGACGATCGAAGGCGGCAGCCACGTGCCGGCGATGGGCCGCGCGTGGGCGGAGACGGTCTGGGCTTTTTTCAAGGGCCACCCGCACCCCTGAGCCCTCGCGCGGGGCTCGCGGTCGTCGGCCAAGGCCCGCGCCTTCCACGCGTCACTTCGGCGACTTGGACTCCGCGAAGAACGGGCAGCTCACGTCGGCGAGGCAGCCGTGGCTCGTGGGGTGGGTCAGGTAGTAGACGTCCTTGCCCTCGGTCGCGAAGAAGCGCGCCTGAAGGCCGTTGCCGTACGTCGCGTAGTCCCATCGGCGGCAGACGTCGGGCGCGTCCCACGTGTGCTGGCCCTTCAGCTCGAGGTAGTGGTTCAAGACGGCAACGACCTCGTCGCTGGCCGGCCAGCCCTGTTCGTCGGGCACGAACGGGATCCCGCGGAGGCGCGGCTCCCACGCATGCGCGAGCGACGCGGCGTCGGTCGGATGGAGGCCGGCGATGCGGCCGAGGCGCACCGGCACGTCGGCGTGCGGCTGGTCGAGCTTCGAGCGCCCCTCGCTCACCCAATCGACGTCGTAGAGCGCCTTGGAGCAGGCCTCGACGTCGACGGTCTTGGTGACGCTGCACGTGGGCGTCTTCACGTCGACGTAGTTCGGCGCGCAGCCGGGGCCGGCGTGCGTTCGCCCGAGGCGGTTCACGCCCTCGGCAACGTACGTCTGGATGTAGACCTGCGCCGGCGTGCGCCCGCCGAGCTGGTCGTAGAGCGCCTGCGGGGTCACGTAGTCGGCGTACTCGGGGAAGGTCCGGATCGCCTGCGGCGGCAAGAACGGCACGGCGCCCGCGGCGCGCGCGAACGTGATGCCCGACGCGATGCTCACGAACGCGTCGCCCACGGTGTTGATCGAGAGCAGGCCGTGCGGCGCGACCGGGTGGTCGTTCTCGTCGAGCAGCGGCCGGAGCATGTAGTAGGGCGCAAAGTTGATCGGATCGGCCGGGTCGATCGCGGCCTGCGCGAGGTCACGCAGGCGCCGCAGGTGCGGCGTCTGGCGCGGGAAGCCGAAGCCGTCGTTCGGCGCGACGAGGGCGCTGCCGACCGCGTAGAACTGGTCGCGGAACTGCTGGCAGCTGTCGCTCGAGCAGTGCGTCTTGTCGCCGTCGGCGACGGGGAGCTGCTTGAACGACGCCTTCTCCCAGGTGCTCACGCGCCGGCCCAAAGGCGCGCCCGTCTGCACGAGGCAGCCGTCGTACGACGCGACGACGTCGGGCGCGGTGTAGATCTGGACGTTCACCTTGTCCCCCTTGGTCGCGGGGAGCGAGATGCGGAAGCGGCCGTCCACGCCGGTGCGCGCGCAGCGGGTCTCCTTGTTGCGTACGTTGGTCGCGACGACGGTGAAGTTCGACGCCAGCTCCTCGGGCGTGAGGCAAGCGATCTCCATCTCGAAGGAGTTGTCCCCCTCGTTGATCACCCAGCGGAGCGAGCGCTCCGACGGCGCGCAGAGCGTCGCGAGGTGGCTGTCCTTGTTCCTGTCCGGCCGATCGGCCGCGGGCACCGCGACGAGGAGCGGCCCGATCATCTGCTCGGTGACGGCCTCGTTCACGCCGTACGACCGCACGGCGATGTCGACCATCGCGCCGCCGCCGCTCATCGGGGACGTCTGCGAGAGGTGCTGGTCGATGCCGCCCTGAATCTCGCTCATGATGCCGCCCAGCGACTCACCCGCGGCCGAGTACTTCACGTTCGGCCCGCCCGCGTCGACGACGCCGTCGCCGTCGAAGTCGCCCGCGAGGTCGGGCTGGCCGTCGCCGTTATAGTCCTGCGCGCTCTTCCGCACGCCGTCGAACGAGCGGAGAATGCGCGTCAGCTGCATCCCGTCGAGGATGCCCTGCCGCACGTTGTCCCGAACGTGGAACACGTGCGCCGTCCACCAGAACCACCCCGAGTCGGGGACGCCGTCGCCGTTGAGATCGTGCGCGCGGCCGGTGTTGATGCCGCTCTCCCACGGCACGAGGCACGTCTCGGCGAGCTTCGCTCGGGTGATCAGCTCCTCGCCGGGCTTGAGCGCGATGCCGTGCGTCGGCTGGTCGTACATGACGAGCGCGATGCCCTGGCGCGCGAAGTCGCCGGCGTACACGAGCAGCTCGTCGGCGTGCGACGTGACGCCGTGCCCGTAGAACGCGACCGGGAACGGCGGTTTGTGCGTCGCCGTCGTCTTGGGCACGGCGAGCCAGAAGTTGACCTTGTCGGGGCGCACGTCGCCGGCGCCGGTCTTGAAGTTCACGTGGAAGCGCGCCTCTTCGTCGCGCGACGCCGGATCGCCCAGCAGGTACGGCGACGTGAAGTCGCCGCTCACGACGTGGTCGATGTGCTCGAGCTGGTTCAAGAGGCCGGCGGTGTCGCCGGGATCGAAATTGAACAGGTCCGTGAAGAACGAGTGGAACGTGTCGGTGACGTCCTTGTCGCTGACCTTTACGGCGTACGGCGTCTTCGCGCGCTTCGCGCAGACCGGATCGCCCGGGATGGGATCGTTCGGATCGGAGGAGCGGCCGGCGGCTTTGTACAGGGTCACGTCCGGCGGGAACTCCGTCGCCCAGCGCGCGAACGGCCCGGTGCCGTAGAGGCCGTTGCGGAGCAAGCGCATGTCCTCGTGCGTCGGCTGCGTCGTGAAGGTCCACAGGAACTGCACGTGCGTGAGCCCCGTGCCCGCGAGGTCGCCGAAGTAACGCGCGAGGCGCGCGTCGTTCACGAGCGCCTGCGCGGCCTCCGCCCCGCGGCGCTGCAGCGGGTGGTGCACGTACGGGAAGGGCGAGCGCACCGGCTGGCCGTCGTAGCCCTTGAGGCGATCGGTGACGACGACCGCGTACTCCGTCTTCTCCTCGAGCGGCAGCACCGGGCGAAGAATGAGCGTGTCGGTCTCGCGCTCGTACCACGTGAGCAGGTTGTCGACGCCCTCGACCTGCCCGGGCGCCGCGGGCCCGAGCGTATTGGGGTGATCGAGCACGCCGTCGAAGTCGCGATCGAGCGCCGGCGTGTAGTCGGCCTGCGTGAGCCCCGCGCCCTCCTCGACCGTCTCGAAGAGCAGGTTCGACTCGCTCGCCTTCGGATCGTTCGGCCAGTATTTGAACGGGTCGCGGAGCGTGAGCGGGTAGTAGCCCTCGCCGACGTCGAGGATCATCGGCACGCCCGTCTTGAGGTTGACGAGGTAGACGGGATCGTCCGAAAAATCGTGCCCGTCGCCCTGCATGTGCGCGCGGACCGACTCGAGATCGATCGCGGCCTTGTGGGCGTCCCCGGTGAGGCCGCGGCTGAACGACACCGTCACCGGCGCGCTCGTGCCCCAGCCTTCCATCTCGCTGAACGCTTTGCGCGCGGTCTCCTCCATCCACGACGGCGCGACGAGCGACGCGTTGATGCGCAAGCCGGTGCGGCTCGTCGGGTCCGCGAACGTCGCGATGTCGTTCGGGATGGGGACGTCCGGCAGCGGGCGATGCGACAGATCCCATTTGATGACGGGGCCGGTGCCCGGCGGCGTCGCGCGCAGGCCGGTCGGCGCGGTATCGACGCTGCAACCTTGGCCGAGGACGACCGCGACGCACGCCGCCGAAAGGAGCCCAATCGTGGCGCTTCTCATCAGAACAGCAGGCCTCCCCTGGCGATCCAGATCCACGGCAGCTTCATGCGCTCGCCCGCCGCGTCGGCGAGGGCCGCGCCCGGAAAGAGCACGCCCGCCTGCGCGCCCAGCGTCGCGACGATCCCGTAATCGAGCGGGAATCGCGCCTCGGCGCCGGCGTCGAGCTCGAGCCCCAGATCGTGGCGTCGCGGATCCCCGCCGCGATAGTTCACCGCCGCGCCTTGCGTCGCGAGGCGGTACGGGTCGACGACGTCGGTGGTCGCCTGCGCGAGCAGCATGCCGCCCTTGAGATCGAGCCAACGCCTCGGCCTGTAAATGACGGTCGGGTTCACGTACTGCGCGCCGGCGATTCCGCCGTGCGTCGGCAGGAGGTCGACACCGGGCGTCGGGCGCGTGCCGTTCTGGAGCAGCGGATCCTGCGCGGCGCTCGCCGCGCGCGCGGTCTGCCAGCGCATGACCTCGTCGAACAAGAGGAGGCCGACTTTGTGGTTCGGGTCGAAGACGAACCGTCGCTCGGTGCCGTCGTTGGGATCGGCGTCGCCCGACGCGTAGCCGAGCTCGAGCTGCGCGACGAGGTCGCCGTACGCCGGCGAGCGGCTCGTCGTCGGGAGCGGCCCGTCGCTCGGCGCCGCCGGCTCGTCGTACGCCCGGTGCACGACGCCGACCTGCAGCGCGCCGCCGTACGAGCGCAGCGTCGTCTTCGTCCCCGCCTGCGCCTGCTCGACGGTGCGAACCGCGTTCGTCGAGCCGAAGATCGCCGCGGCCTCGAAGCCGCCGAACGCGAACGCGTCCTCGCCGGCGACAGGGACGACGAACTTGCCGGTGACGTCGAGGACGCCGGCGTCGATCGTGTCGGCGAACGGGAAGAGGGAGGAGCCGCTCGTGCGGTCGTGCGACTGGTGGCGGTAGACGCCGTAGAGGCCGATCTGGTCGTCGCCGGCCGTGTAGAGCGCGCCGATGACGCCCTGGAATGCGTGATCCCCGCGCGTGAGGCGCGCGTTGGCGTCGCGGAACACCAAGTCGCCGGCCGCGAGCACGGTGACCGCGCTGTCCTTGCCGCCGGGCTTGGTGGCGAACAGGATGCGCTCGTCGATCGACCCGTAGCGGTAGTCGCCGAACGTGGACGCGTGGTCGCCGTCGTTGGCGAGGATGCCCATCCCCCAGTGACTGGGCTGCTGACCGACGCGAAGGACGCCGATGCCGGTGTCGATCTGCGCGTAGAGCCACCGCGGCTGCACGTTCTTGAATCCGTCGTAGCTGTCTCTCGGCGTCTGGTCGGCGAACGAGTCGTGCGCGAGGTCGCCGAGGACGACGCCGGTGACGACGTCCATCTGGCCGACGATTTCGATGCGGTC